>JAEWWY010000102.1 GCA_023458835.1 Bacillota bacterium | reverse complement strand
AATCTTTTGTACCATGGGGGCATGGGAGAGATGCGGGAAGAAGGCTTCGGGCTGTTTGAACTGAACACATAATATCATGTGCATGGACTCATTCTGCCGCCGGTGATTCCGGCGGCTGTATTGCAGTGAAGAAAAAGGGCCGCACAATCGTTTTTTTGTCAAGGGGCTACCGCCTTTCCACCGTGGCCCATCTGTGGTATAATCAGGTATGAAAAGTGACGGGAGGGACGGCGGAAAGTGAGGGGCATACGCAGACGGGGCATTTCCTTTGGTACGGTGTTCATGCTGCTGATGACAATAGCGGTGTCGGTGGCCTGCGCCGTTGTGCTGCCCCGGCTTGCCGGGAACATGGATCAAAGGATCGACGCCCAGCAGTTGGCAAACGCTATCACCAGCTCGCTGGACCTGCCGGAATTGTCCCTTTCCGACATTCCTATCTTTCCCCGGGCCGCAAGCACGGGCAATGCTGTTGCCACGCCGCCGGGCGCTTTATCCATGGAAGGCGCGCAGGCGACTCAGGCGCCCGTGGATGTGAATGCCGCGGCGGTTACGCCGGCGCCCGCGCAAAGCACCTTTACGCTTACCGCCGCGGGTACGGCAGCCTTTGATGCGGATATCCGCAAAGCCGCTTACTACAGCGAGAGCAAGACATATGACTACAGCCCGTCTTTTGCGCTGATCAGCCGGGAATTTGCTTCGGACCTGTGCTTGGCCACCCTGGAAAATACGCTGGTGGACAACGGGAAGCTCAACGATATCAATGTGACTGCGGATGTGCTTACCGGGCTTGCATCCACCGGGCTGGACATGCTGTCCGTTGGGCATGAGCATATTTTGGACCTGGGTCTTGCGGGGCTTACCCAAACGGCCGCGGCTGTGCGCAGCGCCGGTTTCACCGCGCTTGGCGTGCAAACGGAAAAGCAGGAAGCGCAAGGCCCCTTGATTGTGACCTTGAATGGGGTGCAGGTGGCCTTCCTCCATTATGCGGACGTGATGAGCAATGCCGGGAAGCGGGCCATCAAGGCGGAGGATTGCGCCTATGCCGTGCCCGCCTATCACCCTGAGGCTGTGGCGTCGGATATACAGGCAGCCCGCGGCCAGGGGGCCCAGGTAGTGATCGTTCTGATCCACTGGGATTCCGGCAGCCAGGGCAAGGTGGCCAAGGATCAGCAGGAAAAGGCGCAGGCGATCGCCGATGCCGGGGCGGATATACTGCTGGGTGCCCACAGCGAAGTGGTGCTGCCCGTCGCATACCTGACGGGGAACAGGCCGGACGGCACCAAACGGCCCACGCTTGTCTGCTATTCCCTGGGCGCTCTGCTTACAGGCTCCAGGTCGTCGGCCAATATTGCCGGCATGCTGCTGCATCTGAAAATATCATTCAATGCCGCTTCCGGAGTGGTCGCCTTTGATAAGGTGGAATATACCCCCACCTACGTCTGGCGCTACCGGGAGAGCGGCCGCTATATATATCAGGTGATAGCCAGCGACCAGAAGGCCCCGGAGAATATGGATACAAAACAGCGTGATGTGATGCAGCGGGCCCTGGAGCGCATCAACAAGCAGTTGGCGGATTCACCGGCCAAGCTGCGCGTTGCGGGGGAATAAATTGTTATAGAAGCTTTTCAAAGCGCGGCGCCCCGCTTTCATCAGGAAGGCGGGGCGCTGTTGTATGGCGCAGGTACGGGTGCGGTGCGGAATTCCCTGATTCCGGGCATGCTTCTTGCCACAGCTTGGCGGGCGATTGGTCATCGCCCCTACGGCGCGATCTGTTTATTGACTTCTCTGCCCGAGCACGTACAAGCCGGAAGGAGAGCCAATAAACCTCTTATGGATGTAGGGGCGATTACCAATCGCCCGTATAAACTTGATATCCGTGGTGCAACAGGTACACGGTTCACAATCATCTGCATTCCACAATTTCTGGAGGAGCAGCGAGGGGCCGCAGATCCCCCGTTTGCAATCGTGTCGCCTGGCTTTGCCAAGCGCGGAATCGCGGAAATGATGAAGTCACTTCCGCGACGCGTCAGCGGTATCTCCTGCTCGTCGGCTTTGGCAGATTGCTGCCCCGGCCCGTAAACTTTCTGGATACGCGGCGCAGGATGCGGATGAGCAGGTACAGTCCGCCGGCGGGCAGCAGGGCCATGATGACAAGCTCAAGTGTGAAGCGGGGGAAGGGATTGGGATCCTCATACGTTTCGGTGATGATCTGCTGAAGGGATTTGGGGGCGTTTTCACGCTGCGCAATGCTTCGCGAGGCCACAAGGGCATATTCCACCGGTTCGCTGCCGCTGCCCTCGGGAGGAAAGTAGGTCAGTATGCCCATCTGCTCCTGCGCCTGGATGGGGGCCGCGAAATCGCGGATATATTCGATTCTCACCAACTGCAGTATATCTCTGGCCATGGCATCCACCTGGGAGCGCGTGGCGACGATGGCGGCGGTAGCCGATGAATCCAGGGGCACAATATACAGCGGCAGTTTACCCAGGTCCGGGTCATCCAATGAAAAGCCGGTGGTTTCCAGAACGATGGGGTTCATATCGTACAGCTCCATCGGGGATACGCTGACATACTGTTTAAAGCCGTACTCCATCAGCATCTTGGTATCGACCCACTGGCCGGTTTTGGTTGAGTAGAAGACGACGGAAATCAGGGATACGCCATCTCTGGCGGCAGATCCAACATAACAATAGCCTGCCTGATTATGGAAGCCCGTTTTGATACCGTTGGCATACGGATAGTAATAGCTGTTGTTTTCGCCTTGCACCATCAGGGCGTTGTTGGTATTGCGCAGCGTGCGGGCCTTGTTGTTTACATTGCTTTTGGGCAATTGATAGGAGGTGGTGGCGGCAATTTGCCTGAAAGCACCGTTATCCATAGCCACTTTCGCGATCATGGCCATATCCCTGGCAGTGGTGTAATGGTTGTCATCCCTTACGCCGTTGGTGTTGCTGAAATGGGTGGATATACAGCCCATATACTGGGCCGTTTCATTCATCAGGTCCACAAAATCAGGGATGGAACCGGAAATCGTCCGCGCGATGGTGTTGGTTCCTTCATTTCCGGACTTTACCATGGTGGCATAAAGCAGGTCCTCAAAGCGGATGGATTCCCCAACCTCCAGGGGGATGGTGGTATAGCCAAAGCCGTCGGGGAAACTGTAATCCTCCTCTGAAACAGTTACCATCTCATCCAGTATGCCGTTTGCCTTGCCGATGGTGAGCCCCAGGAACACCGTCATGATCTTGGTGGTGGAGGCGGGGAACATGATCTGTTCGGCGTTTTTTTCAAAGATCACTTCGCCGGTATTGGCTTCTATGAGAATGGCGGAGACAGCGGTCAGTTGATCCGCCTCCAGATTTTCGGGATGCTCCGGATCGTACGGGTTGGCATCGGAGGGCTTTTCGGGCGGTATAAACGCATCCTCTTCCTGTTGCGCCAAAGCGGAAAACAAAAAAACCGGCAGGAGTAGGAAAATGCATAGCCATGCTCCAAAACGGAACGCTATTGTGGTGCGGCGCCGCATGTCATCCCTCCCGAAAATCTTGGTTGCCTGAAATCCATAATTAGATAGTATACACGTTTTTTGATTTTTTGTACAGCGAACGCCTTTTAGCTTCCATCCGGCGCTCATTTTGGCTTTTATCCGATGCTCCGGCATACTTTCCGCCCGTGCGGCATAGAATACAGGGGGACACTTGGAAATTTAGAAAGTTGCGTTTTGGAAGGAGCAATAGGGAGCATGAATATCATTCTGTGGCTTGTCTTTGGCGCGCTGGCCGGATGGTTGGCCAGCATTATCATGGGGAGAAATTCCCAAATGGGGATAGGCGCCAATATTCTCTTTGGTGTATTGGGCGCTATCGTAGGCGGGTTTCTGGCCTCGCTCATCGGCATCGGCGGCATCACGGGTTTCAATCTGGGCAGCATGCTGATAGCAGTAGCCGGCGCGTGCCTGGTCCTGTTCATTGTAAACATGGTTCAGAAAAAGGCCAAATGACGCGCCGCGGTCAAGCGGCAGCATCATGAAAAGGAGGACAGGCATATGCCGCCCAAACCCAAAAAGCGGGACGAACCGTACTATGACATTGAAAACGTAGCCTCCATCACCGAATGCACCGGCCTCATCCCCTCCGCCCTGAAGGATGAGGAAGAGGCGGATGCCTATCGCGATTTGTACTCCATCCACAGGCAGGTGCCAGTCGACGATCATATCGATTCCGATTGGAATTAGCATACGTCTCCATATCGTAACGTGGCACTGAGGCAAAAGCCTGCGTGCCATGTTTTTTGGCATGATTTCTCCCTTTATCTGCAAATCCACAGAAAAATGCTTGACTGGGTCTATTATGGTATGATATGATATTTTTGATTTTGAACGTCATTCATATATATGAACGCTTATCGGGTGGTGTGCGCATGCCTGAAACGCTGAACCGAACGCTATCCCGCGGGCTGGAAATGCTTGAGCTTTTAAGCGAAAATCCCGACGGGCTGGAGCTGCACCAGGTCGCCAAAGCGATGCAGATGCCAAAGAGCAGCGCGCTCAACCTGCTGCATACGCTGCTTTCCTATAAATATGTGCGTAAAATAGACGGTTCCCCCCGCTATCAGTTGGGGCTGAAGCTCTTTGAAGTGGGCAGCGCGGCGGTGAACCATGTGGATATTACCAGCGTCATCCGCCAGTATATGTCGGACATCTCCCGGGCCTGCAATGAAACCATGCACTGTGGGATTTTAAGCGGCCTGGATGTTCTGTACATCGATAAAATGGAGTCCACCCAATCCATCCGCATGTCCAGCCATGTAGGTGTGCGCATGCCGCTCCACGCCACAGCCATGGGCAAGGCGTTTCTTGCCTGCTTTGCGGAGGATGAGGTGCGAAGCTTGTACGAGGGCAGGGAATTGAACGCCCTGACGCCCTGTACCATCACCGATTTGGATGTTCTGCTCAAACAATTGGAAAGTATCCGCCGGGCGGGATATGCCACGGAAACCCAGGAGAGCAACCTGAACGTAAGCTGCATCGGCGTGGCCATCAGGGGCCGTGACGACCGGCCCGCCTATGCCCTGAGCATCTCGGCGCCCTCCTTCCGCATGGGGGAGAGGGAGCTTGATGCCTATGGGCAGATGCTGCTTAGGGCCCAGCGAAAGATCCAGCGGGTACTGCGGGCGGTATAACGGACCTTCACTATACCTTGTTCAAATCGTTTGCCGCACCGTTTTTCATACATCAAACGACTATATTTTAAGGAAGGCGCTCATGATGGATATGTTGGAAAAATTGTCTCTGGCCGGGCTGGTGCCCGTTATCAAGGTGGAAGACGCGCAGGATGCCGTTCCTCTATGCCGCGCGCTGGCGGATGGAGGGCTGCCCGTGGCGGAAATCACCTTCCGTTCCGCGGCGGCGGAGGAATCCATCCGTTTGGTGCACGAACAGCTTCCCCATGTGATCCTTGGCGCAGGCACTGTTTTAACCACCGAGCAGGTGGACAGGGCTGTGGCGGCCGGCGCGGCCTATATCGTATCTCCGGGCATCAATCCCAAAGTGGTGGAACACTGCCAGAAAAAAAATGTTCCCGTTCTTCCCGGCTGTGCCAACCCTTCGGATATCGAGACGGCGCTTTCCCTGGGGCTTCGGACCGTGAAATTCTTTCCCGCCGAGGCGCTGGGCGGCCTTAACATGATCAAGGCGCTGAGCGGTCCCTACGGCGGCGTCACCTTCGTGCCCACCGGCGGCATCAGCGAAAAGAATCTGGTGGAATATCTGGCCTTCCCCAAGATCGCGGCCTGCGGCGGAAGCTGGATGGTCCCCCAGGATGCGGTAGACGCAAAGGACTGGGACAGGATCAGGTCCATCACCAGGAGCGCCGTAGCCCTTTTGCTGGGCTTCGAGCTGGCCCATATCGGCATCAACGCCGGCCGCCCGGAAAACGCCATGCGGGAAGCGCCGCTGTTATGCTCGCTCCTTGGCTGGGATATAAAGGACGGCAACAGCTCCACCTTTGTGGGCACGGGCTTTGAATTGATGAAGAAGCCCTTCAGGGGCACCCATGGGCATATCGCCATCCGCACCAACAGCATCCCAAGGGCCAAGTGGCATCTGCTTGAGCGGGGCTTCGCCTTTGACGAAGCGAGCGCCAGCGAGAAAAATGGCAGGACCGCGGCCATCTATCTTAAGGATGAGATCGCCGGCTTTGCCTTCCACCTGCTTCAAAAGTAACTGTTGAGGGAGAAAAGTATTATGAGCTGTAAAGTTGTCACCTTCGGCGAGATCATGCTGCGGCTGAAAAGCCCGGGCTTTGACCGGTTTTTCCAGACCCCGTCCCTGGAGGCCACCTTTGGCGGCGGGGAAGCCAATGTTTGCGTGTCCCTGGCCAATTTCGGCATGGATACCGCCTTTGTTACGCTTTTGCCTGGCAATGACATCGGCGAAGCCTGCCTGCGCGAATTGCGGGGCTTTGGGGTGGATGTGTCCAATATCGTCAGAAACAACAACCGCATGGGCATCTACTTTCTGGAGACCGGCGCTGTGCAGCGCCCCAGCAAGGTGATCTACGACCGGGCGGAATCAGCCATCGCCAAAGGCAAGCCCGGCGATATCGATTGGAGCAAGGCCTTTGCGGGCGCCGCCTGGTTCCATTTTACCGGCATCACACCCGCCATCAGCCAGGGCGCCGCCGATCTGTGCCTGGAAGCCGTGCAGGCCGCCAAGGCTGCCGGCCTGCATGTGAGCTGCGACCTTAACTACCGCAAGAATCTGTGGAAGTATGGCAAGACGGCCTCCGAAGTCATGCGGGAACTGGTACGCTATGTGGACACTGTGATCGCCAATGAGGAGGATTTTCAAATGGCGCTGGGCCTGAAGGCCGAATCCTCCGCAGCGGTGGAATCCGGAGAGCTGAATGTGGAGCAGTACAAGGCCATCGCCTCCCTGGCCATGCAGGAATTCCAAAACATCAAGCGTGTAGCCATCACCCTTAGGGAAAGCAAGTCCGCCAACCACAACGACTGGAGCGCCTGCCTGTATAACGGAAAGGACTTCCTGCTCTCCCGCAAGTACGCCATCACCCACATCGTCGACCGGGTGGGCGGCGGCGACAGCTTCGGCGCCGGCCTCATCTATGGCATCAACACCTACGGCGACGAGAAAAAGGCGCTGGAGTTCGCCGTGGCGGCCTCATGCCTGAAGCATACCATCAATGGCGACTTCAACCGGGTGTCCGTTTCGGAGGTGGAGAGCCTGATGAAGGGCTCCGGTTCCGGCCGCGTACAGCGGTAACAAGCTATCTGAACCAAGGACTCTGCCGTATTGAGTGCAATCCGCCGTGGGATACCATGCACCGCCCCGGCTTTATGCCTGCTTAAAAGGCCCGGGGCGTGATGCAGACCGGCAAATGGGAAGAACAAAGGTTACCAGTTGCCGACCCGGTGAGATTCATGGTATGATTTATACAGAAAATCTTGAATCGTTTCTGCATATATTTGTAAAACGTTCCTTATCGTTTATTGCCATGGATTTCTTGCCGCGGTATTGCGGTGAAGGATAAAATTCATAACGGGAGGTATCTTGGTATGAAGAAACTGGTTTCTCTCATCCTTGTCCTGGTTGTCGTGCTGGCCTTTGCCGGCAGCGCTTCCGCCGCCACTGTCCTGAAGCTGGCTGAAGTGCACGCCGAAGGCTATCCCACCGCTCTGGCCGACCATGAGTTCGCCCGTCTGGTCGAGGAAAAGACCGAGGGGCGCATCAAGGTGGAAGTCTACACTGGCGGCGTGCTGTATCCCGGCGAACCCGATGCTATCGAGGCCCTACAGTTGGGTGACCTGGCGTTCACACGTGTGTCCGCTTCCCCCGTGGCCAACTTCGTGCCCTCCATCAATGCCATTCAAATGCCTTATCTGTACAAGAACAAGGCGCACATGTGGGCCGTGCTCAACGGTGAAATCGGTCAGAAACTCCTGGAGGGCATCGCCACCGGCGTGGACAAGGACGGCAAGACCTCCGGGTTGGTCGGGCTGTGCTACTATGATGCCGGCTCCCGCTCCTTCTATCTGACCAAGGAAGTCCATAAGGTGGCCGATATGGCCGGGCTGAAGATCCGCATGCAGAACAACTCCATGATGCTTGAGATGGTGAAGCTTCTAGGCGCCACCGGCGTAGCTGGGATCGGCCCCAACGATGTGCTCAACGCTATCACCACCGGCGTTGTGGACGGCGCGGAAAACAACTGGCCCACCTATCAGAATATGGGCGACTACAACGCGGCCAAGTATTATATCCTGGATCAGCACACCCGCGTTCCCGAAATCCTGCTGGCCTCCCAGATCGTGATGGACTCCCTGAGCGAGGAAGACCGGGCCATCATCTTTGAATGCGCCAAAGCTGTGCAGCAGTACGAAATCGAGCAGTGGGAACTGAAAGAAAAGTCCTCCGAGGAGATCGTTCGCGCCGCCGGCGTGACCGTCATTGAGCTGACCCCGGAAGCCCGCGCTGAGTTTGAAACAGCCATGTCCCCCCTGTATAGCAATCCGGAATTTGGCGGCAGCTATACGGACATCATCAACGCCATCAAGGAGATGGGCAAGGATTTCTGAAAAAGTGTCCTGTTGCCTGTGGGGAGGGATCACGCGAGGGTCCTCGCGGATCCCTCCCTGACTATATGATGGAGGTGGGGTCTGTCATGGCAAAAGCACTTCGTGATATCAACCGCTGGATCCACAATGTGATTTTGTTTCTTGCCGAGATCGCGTTGGGCGCCATGGTGCTGATCGTTATACTGACAGTGATATTACGCTTTTTCTTCAATACCGGCATAGCCTGGGCTGAAGAGGTTCCCCGGCTGCTGGTTGGTTTTTTTGCCTTTTTTGCCTGCGCCATGGGTGTGCGGGATCATACCCACATCAGCATGGATATCGTATACAACCTTGCGCCTAAAGGCGGGAAGCTGCGGGCTTTCATGGATTTTTTCGCCAACGTGTGCGTACTGGCCTGCGGAGCATTTCTGCTGTACTATGGCGGGGCGCGCATCCTGCTGATGATGGCCCGCTCAGGCTTTCTTCCCATTACCCGCCTGCCCAACTGGGTGCGGTATGCCGCTGCCCCGATCGTGGGTTTTACCATCCTGTTTGATACCATGCTTTACCTAACAAGGGTGCTCAAGCCGGGTGACCTGCTCTTTTCCGAGCCGGAAGTGGACTATGCGGCTCAGGTCACCCATGAGGAGAGAAAGGGGGGCAAATAAAGTGGATACCGCAACCCTTGCCACCATTGTTCTGCTGGGCGGATTCGTTGTGCTGATTATTTTGCGGGTACCCATATCCTTTGCCCTTTTGCTCGCCACCCTGGGAAGCGCACTGGTAAACGGAACAAGCCTGACAGTCATGATCAATCAGATGGTTGACGGTGTTTCCAGCTTTGCTCTGCTGGCGATCCCCTTCTTCATCCTCATGGGTGAGATCATGAGCGCGGGCGGCATCTCCGAAAAGATCGTGGGGCTTGCCAACCTGCTGGTGGGGCGCTTTAGGGGCGGCCTGGCCTATGTAAACTGCCTGGACTCCATGTTTTTCGGCGGCATCTCCGGCTCTGCCGTGGCCGATGTTTCTTCCTTGGGCTCCGTGGTGGTGCCCATGATGAAAAAGCAGGGCTACTCGCCCGAGTTTTCTGTAGCGCTGACGGTGACCACCTCCTGCCAGGGCGTGCTGATTCCCCCCAGCCACAACATGGTCATTTTTGCTTTGGCTACAGGCGGATTGGTAAATATCGAACATTTGCTCATGGCCGGCGCCGTGCCCGGTATCATGCTGGGATTGGCGCTGATGCTGCTGTGCTTTTTCATGGCCGGCAGGTATAACTTCCCCAAGGGCATTGCCATTCCGAAGGAAGAGCGTCTGCGGGTATTGCTGAACGCGATTTTGCCCATGTTCACATTGGTGATCATCATGGGCGGCGTGGCTGCCGGTATCTTCACCGTAACCGAATCCTCTGCCTTCGCCTGCCTGTATACATTCCTTTTGACCTATTTGATTTTCCGCTCCGCAAGCTTGCGGGAGATTGGCAAGGTTCTGAAAAACACACTCAAAACACTGGCTATCGTACTTACCCTGATCGGTACGGCAAAGGCATTTGCCTACATGATGACAGATCTGCGTATTCCGGATCAGATTACAGCGGCGCTGCTCAGCGTTACCCAAAACAAATACATCCTGCTGCTGATCATCAACATCCTGCTGCTTGTGCTGGGCTGCTTCATGGATATGGCTCCACTGATCATGATCATGACGCCTATTCTGCTGCCGGTGGTAATGAGCCCTGCAATTGGCATGGACCCCATCCACTTTGGCGTGATGCTGATCTTCAACCTGGCCGTTGGCCTTTGCACGCCCCCTGTCGGCAGCGCGCTGTTTGTAGGCTGCGCGGTCGGTAAAACAACACTGGAGAAGACGGCCAAGGCGGCGCTTCCCATGTTTGCCATGATGTTTGTCGTGCTGATGCTGGTCACCTATATCCCCGGAATTACCATGTGGCTCCCCGGCATACTGTTCGGGAAATAACATTGAAACGATCCTTGTGCCCCTCCTGATGCAATTGGGAGGGGATACGCATGCCCATGGGTTTGCCCATTTTTTCACAATAGAGAAACGGCTATGCTTATGAAAGGAAAGGAAAAAACCATGCAGCAAATATCGGCAGTGCATACCCGCAGCCCCAGGCCCATCCGCGTTATGCAGTATGGCGAGGGCAATTTTCTGCGCGCCTTCGAGGATTATATGATCGGCATCGCCAATGAAAAAGGGTCATTTGACGGGGATGTGGCGGTGGTAAAGCCTATCGCCTACGGTTCCCTGGAGCAGTTTGCAAAACAGGATCACCTGTATACCGTCTGCCTTCGAGGCAAGGCGGGGGGCCAAGTCATCCGGGAAAACCGGGTGGTAAGCTGCATCGGCCGGACGGTGGATGCCCAGGAGGATTATGATGCCTATATGGCCCTGGCAAGGGAGGAAACGCTGGAGTTTATCGTTTCCAACACAACGGAGGCGGGGATCGTATTCGACCCCTCGGATTCATTTGACCTATGCCCGCCCCATACCTATCCCGGCAAGCTGACGCAGTTTTTGTACAGGCGCTTTGAGCACTTCCATGGCGCCGGGGATAAAGGCCTTATTCTTTTACCGGTTGAGCTGATTGAAAACAACGGCGGCAAATTGAAGGACTGCGTCCTGCGTTTGACCGATGCATGGGGGCTTCCGGAAGCCTTCAAAACCTGGCTGGAGGAGAGCTGCATATTTTGTTCCACGCTGGTGGACCGCATCGTCACCGGATATCCGAAGGATGCGGCGGCGGATTATTGGCAGGAGCTTGGTTATGAAGACAGGCTGCTGGCTGTTTGCGAGCCCTTTGCCTTGTGGGTGATCGAGAGCCCCAAGGATATTTCCGCCCGCCTGCCTCTTGACAAGGCGGGGCTGCCGGTGGTATTTACAAAGGACCAGCGTCCCTTTAGGGAGCGGAAGGTGAGGCTTTTAAACGGTTCCCATACCGCTACCGTTCTTGGCGCGTACCTTGCGGGCATGGACATTGTAGGGGAGTGCATGGCCGATCCGGACATCCGCAGGTTTATGGAGGAAGCGGTCTACGGCGAGATCGCGCCTACCGTGCCCCTGCCCAAAGCGGAAGTGAACGCCTTTGCCGGCAGCGTATTCGAGCGGTTTGAAAATCCCTTTATCCGCCATGGGCTGTTATCCATTGCGCTAAACTCCGTATCCAAGTGGAAGTCCCGCATTCTGCCTTCCCTTTTGGATTCCCTGGAGCAGACGGGGAAGCTGCCCAAATATTTGACCTTTTCCTTTGCGGCGCTATTGGCCTTTTATACCTGCCAAAAGCAGCCGGACGGCTCCTGTGCGGGAAACCGCCCCGGCACCGGCCTCTATCCTGTGCAGGACGACCAGCCTGTTCTGGAATTCTTCGCCGCTCACAGCGGGAAGCCGGCGGCGGAGTATGCGCAGCTTGCCGCTTCGAACGCTTCCTTCTGGGGCCGGGACCTTGCCTTGGTTCCGGGATTTGTGCGGAAGGCTGCCGGATACCTCGACCATATCCGCACCCTGGGGGCGCGGGCCGCCATAAATCATCTTTTTGAGGAGTAATCCATGCAAAGCTATTTGAAGATCCACCCCAGCGACAACGTGGCTGTGGCCGTGGAAGGTTTGAAAATGGGAGCGTCCGTTTCTTTGGATGGCCCTGCGGTGATTCTTAACAAGGATATTCCCGCGGGGCACAAGTTCGCCATTGATGGCAGCCCTTCCGGCGGCAAGATTATCAAATACGGATTTCCCATCGGCCACGCGCTGGAGGATATCCCCGCCGGGAGCCATGTTCATACCCACAACGTGCATTCCGATTTGAATTCGCTGCTGGAATACCAGTATCAGCCGCAATTTGCGGAACTTTCTCCCATGCCGGCCCAAACCTTCCGCGGCTTTAAGCGCCCGGATGGCAAGGCGGGCATCCGCAATGAGGTATGGATCATTCCTACCGTGGGCTGTGTCAACGCCATCGCCAAGCAAATAGAGGTGGAGGCGCAAACGTTTATAAGGGGCGGGCTGGAGGCGGTGGTGGCCTACAGCCACCCTTACGGCTGCTCCCAACTGGGGGACGACTTGAGGTACACCCAAAAGGCGCTGTGCGGCCTCATTCGCCATCCCAACGCTTCCGGCGTGCTGGTCCTGGGGCTGGGGTGCGAAAACAACCGTATCTCTGAAATGAAAAAGATGTTGGGCCCTTATGATGAGGACAGGGTCAAATTCCTTGCTGCCCAGGATGTGGACGACGAGGTGGAGGCCGCGCTGACCCTGCTGAAGGGGCTATGCGACCGGGCGGCCGGGTGCGTGCGGGAAGAGATTCCCGCTTCCGAGCTGGTGCTGGGGTTGAAATGCGGCGGTTCCGACGGCTTTTCCGGCATTACGGCCAATCCGCTGGTGGGCAGCCTTTCCGACAGGCTCATCGCCCAGGGCGGCAGCGCCATTTTGACCGAGGTGCCGGAGATGTTCGGCGCGGAAACGCTGCTGATGCAGCGCTGCCGGAACCGGGAGGTTTTTGACAAGACCGTTGCGCTTATCAATGATTTCAAATCTTACTTCATGCGCCACAATGAGCCCATCGATGAAAATCCCGCGCCGGGCAACAAGGATGGCGGCATCACCACCCTGGAGGACAAGTCCTTGGGCTGTGTGCAAAAGGGCGGCGCCGCACCGGTGGAGGATGTGCTTCACTACGGGGAGCCGGTCCGCCAAAAGGGCCTGAGCCTCCTGCAATCTCCCGGCAACGATCTGGTGGCCTCCAATGCCCTGCTGTTCTCCGGTGCGCATATGGTGCTGTTCACCACCGGCCGGGGCACGCCCTTTGGCTGTGCGGTGCCTACGGTAAAGATCGCCAGCAACAGTGATATGGCCCGCCGGAAAAGCAGTTGGATCGATTTTGACGCCGGCCGCCTGCTGGAAGGCGAATCCATGGATTCGCTCACCACAGAATTGATGAAGCTGGTGCTGGATATTGCTTCCGGCGAGAAAAAGGCCAGGTCCGAAGCGCTGGACAAGCGCGACCTGACCATCTTCAAGGACGGGGTAACGGTATAGCGGGGGGCTCTACCTCCCGCACCCCTGCTAAAGGGACAAAGCCCCTTTGGAATCCCCATTTTTATGCTATTCAACATGCCACCTCGGATACGGGTGGCAAAGCAATTAACAAAATGGCTTGCTTCAAACCAACCGAAACACGAATGCATCTATGGGCAAGAGCCCCGAAATCGCAAATCCAGCCCCGCCTGCTGTCATCCTTCGGGCATGACCCTCAGGATGATAGCGGACGGGCTTGTTTGTATTCTGCACGCTAGCGCTCATCGGAGCATTTGATTTTTCGTATTATACGCCTGCCGGATTGCCGTATGCCAGTTCCTCGATCAGGGCGGTGACCTGCTCTTTCGTGCCTTGTATCAGGTTTACGCCCACCGGGCGGTTTCTGGTGCCTGCAATGCTGGAAACGTGAAATTCATGAATCAAATTGTCGATCAGCCGCATCTTGCCGGCGCTGTCCCGCGCCTTTTCCCAATCGGCAATAAATTTGTCAAAGATGCCGGATGCTTCGCCCCGGGGCATGTTGTTTGCCCGATAGCTTTTGCGGTATTCCCGGTAGGTATACTGCCGGCCGCAGGCGCATTCCATGATATCCGCATAGTCAAGAACGCTGCCGCAGTGCAGGCATTTCACTTTCCCGGCCTCCATCAGCCCATAGATTTCCCTGGCTTCCAGGCACCTTGTATACAGGGTGAAGCCGATATCATTCAGCAGGTCTTCGTCCGCCATGCCCTTTGCGTCGTTCTCATACAGCCGTTTCAGGCTCTGGCGCGAAACCATGGCAGGCCACTGGCACTGGTTCAGGTTTTTGCCGGTGCGGAGGGAAGCTTTGGGCTTTTGCTTCCTCCTTTCGGTACGCTTTTGGGAAAAGGCGGCAAAGCGGTCCATGAATCCATCCCGGTACATTTCATCCACTTTGGCGATGGCCTCATCCAATGTGCCCAAGTCCGCCACATCGATGCCTTCCACCGAAAAAATGCCGTCATGAAAGCAGACATTGTTTACAAGGATCAGGCCGCTGTGGCCATATTTATACTTCCATCCGTCGGCATCGGAATAGGCGACAGCCACATAGCCAAGGCCGTATGTGTCTTTCAGTATATGATTGAATTTCGCAAACAGGCTTTTTATGTCCCCGGCCAGGTATTCATTCACTTCGGCCAGCCTTGGCTTATGTGCCTTTGTATATCGCTCTTTCCAATCCATGCGGCTTTCTCCCTTATCGCTATTGTCCATGACAAGGCCGGGGGCGCTGCTTTGCGTCTTGAAACCCGCCCAGCCCGGTCAGCCTGATATGGTCCAATGCCTCAGCCGGCATTGAACCGGTCGAAAACAGATTCAGGTACTCCTGTGAAACGCTTTGATTGAAGATCAGCAGATCATCCGTGTTGATGGTCACGGGGACGCCGAAATCATACAAAATCCGGATGGGGTGCCCGGCGTACCCTTTCACAAGGCCCAGCATCACGTTGCTGGTGGGGCACACATTCAGTTGGATTTTATTTTCCGCCAGCCAGCGCATCACCGGCGTCGAAGCGGCGGCGGCAATACCGTGATGCACCTCGTCAAGGTCCAGCGTTTCGCAGGCCTTGCGCACATCCTCCGCCGTGCCGAATTCGCCGGCATGCGCCTTTCGCCTTACACCCATAGCCTTGGCCAGCCGGTACATTTTCTGAAAGGAGCCTATGGGCTGTGCAAGCTCGTTGCAGCAGATATCAATGGAAACAAACCATTGATGCGACAAAGCCTCTTCCGCCAGGCCATACGTTTGCTCTGTATCGCAGGCGCGGTCCAAGGCCAGCTCCGGCAGGAAAGCCGTGCCTGGCGCGTATGCGGCATGCAATGCGTCCATCGCCTGCATGAAAGGATTCATGCCGCCCAGCGAATCAATTTCACCCAAGCCAAAGCTCAGTGCCAGCCGCGCAATGCTGTCCTGCTTCGCCTGGACAAAAGCCGCTTCGATGCGTTTGAGATACCCCGAAATGCCGGGGCAATGGATTTTTACGTTTTGCTCAAACCTCTCCTGCATGCTGTTCAGGGAGGCAAACGGCGCGGCCGGAGGCGCAATCTCTGCTTGTGCCCATGCGGAAAGATAGCCGAGGCTCCCGCCCCGCCCGGCATGGTTGTGCAAGTCGGATTTGGGGATGGTTTGCAGGCCGGTAAGGCTCCCTTCCCGCAAACAGGCCATGAATTTTGGGGAATCCTGATCCATCCTGCATCTCCTTTAGGAGGAGTCAAAGGCAATGAGACCGCCCGCTTATACGCGCCGGCATATCCCAACGCACTTTTATGGAAGCCTCGTAAACTCAAAGCTGTTTTTACGCCCTAAAACCTGCTTACGGTTTCATGCAGCAGCTTGCGCACCGCGCCGGGACCGGATACCATTTGGGCAAAGAACCCTTCCACCTTCCCGCCAAGGCCCGCTTCATACAGGTTTACGCCAAACAGGGAAGCATCGCTTACAATGGGGGAAAGCAGCTCATGGAACGGCCCCTTGCCGCCCAAAGCGACCTTGCCCAAAACCTGCTGCAACTTGTCCAGCATCGGGTCGGGGCTTAACTCAAAAGGCTTTCCGTCATCCCCGATGCCCATCAGGTATCTCAGCCACGCTGCGAACACCAGGGGAATGGCGTCAAGGCCTGCAATATCAAGGTCCGGCCGCTGCTCATAAGCCTTGAGTGTTTCGCCAAAGCGGATGGGCAGCTTTTGGGAGGTATCGGTGGCGATCCTTTGGGGGGTATCAGGCAGGAAAGGATTGGGGAAGCGGACCGAGAGCACCTCATTCAAAAAATCTGCCGGACGGATGATTTTGGGATCGGCTGCTACCGGCATGCCTTCCACATGGCCCAGATGGTGCACCAGCCGCTTCAGGTCGTCATCCTTCATTTCCGCATGGATGCTGGTGTAACCTAAAAGGCAGCCCAGCACCGCCAGGGCGGTATGCAAGGGATTTAGGCACGTGCCCACCTTCATTTTTTCCGTCAGATTCACCGTGTCCCTATCGGCAAAGAGCACCCCTGCCAAATGAAGGGGAGGCCGGCCGTTTGGAAAGCGGTCCTCCACCACCAGGTATTGCGCTTCCTCGGCATTGACGAAGGCGGCGGTATATGTGCGTTTCCCGGTGATGATGATGTCCGTGTCCTCGAATCCGGCCTTTTGGAGCATGGCCTGCACGGCCTCGTCCGGGCGGGGCGTGATCTTGTCGATCATCGTCCAGGGGAAGGAGACCTTTGTTTCATCCTCGAGGTATTTCACAAAGCCCGGTTCCGCCCGGCCCTCTTCAGCCCAGCGGCCTGCTACCTGAAGCACGGCGCTGCGGAGCTTTTCACCATTGTGGGAGCAGTTGTCCATGCTCACCAGGGCCAGCGGATATGCCCCGCTCTTATAGCGGTGCAGGCAAAGGGCGGCCGTTTTGCCCATAAGGCTGCTATCGGCCGTGAAGGCATATCCTTTTTCCGTAATGGTAAAGCTGGCCATTTGCAGCGTGGGGCTGGCGAAAGCTTCCTTTAGCTTCTCCCAATCCGCCCCCTCGCCCGGCGCTACGTTCAGCGCGCCCGCCACGCTGCCCAGCACGCGCTTTTCCACGGAACCATTGGCTTTCAGCACCGCCAGCACGCTTAAGGAATCAAAAGGAAGGTAGGCCTTTTCAATCAATTCCTCGTCGAACCCTTCCGCAACCAGGATGCCCGTATCGGTTTTGCCCTGGTCCAGCAGATCGTCCTGCAATGCGCACAGAAAGGCGCGGAAAATGTTTCCAGCCCCCAGATGTACCCATGCGGGGCTTTTTTGCGTGCGCTCCCGGACCTGTGCCCGGTCATATTTGGGCAGACGAAAGCCCTGCTCTGCCCACTGCTGCGGATTTTTAAGCGAAGCGTCGTTCAACCTCATTGTCCTTATCCTCCCGGCGTTGAAGTGTCTGTGGGATGCTTTACATGCTAAAATATTCCCGCGCGTTGTTGAAGCAAATGTCCCGTACCATGTTTTTCAGGAATGGAACATCGTTTGGATATTCGCCGTTTTCCACCCAGGCGCCGATAACGTCGCACAGGATGCGCCGGAAGTATTCGTGCCTGGG
>JAEWWY010000101.1 GCA_023458835.1 Bacillota bacterium | reverse complement strand
TCGGATACCTGCCTGGAAAGCCGTGCTGCCGCCTTGGAGGTACGGGCCAGGCACAAAAGGCCGCCCACAGGCCTGTCCATACGGTGGACAAGGCCCAGGTACACATCCCCCGGCTTTTGGTATTTTTCTTTGACGTATTGCTTCATCCGGGAAAGCAAATCGTCGTCCCCCGTGGCGTCGGCCTGGGTCAGAAGGTTCGGGGGCTTCACAACCACCAGCAGGTGGTTGTCCTCATAGACCACATTACACATGGGCTTCCCACCGCCCGCTGGACCCGCAGGGCAGCACGCCGCCGGTGAATACGGGCAGGCACAGCTCCTGGGCGTCGATAGTGCCCTTGCATTTTGCGCCTATGCACAGCCGCAGGATGTTGGAAAGCACGCTGGCCTGAAAGCCTGTGGTATAGCTGTTTATGAGAAAGAACAGCGGCGTATCGGATAAAACCTGCGCGCATGTATCGCACAGGCCGTACAGCTCATCCTCCAGCTTCCAGACCTCGCCGCCGGGCCCCCGGCCATAGCTTGGCGGGTCCATCAAAATGCCGTCATACCTGCTGCCCCGGCGGATTTCCCGGCGGACGAATGCCACTGCATCCTCCATGATCCAGCGGCAGCTTGTTTCAGGCAGCCCGGAAAGCTCCCGGTTCTCCCGGGCCCAGTTCACCATGCCTCGGGCGGCATCCACATGGGTGACCTGCGCCCCGGCCGCGGCGCAGGCCAGCGTGGCACCGCCGGTGTAGCCGAACAGGTTCAGGATGCGGGGTGTTTTGCCCTGGGCCGCACGGGCTTTGCACAGGCTTTCCATCCAGACCCAATTGGCGGCCTGCTCGGGGAAAAGGCCGGTATGCTTGAAGCCTGTGGGGCGCACATAGAACTGTAATTCCCCGTGGGTGATCACCCACCGGTCGGGGAGTTGATCTAAAAACTCCCACTGGCCGCCGCCCTTTTCGCTGCGGTGGTAATGGGCCTGGGCTTTTAACCACAACGCAGGATCGGAGGCCGGCCAGATCACTTGCGGATCAGGCCGGCGCAGGATCACATTGCCCCAGCGCTCCAATTTTTCCCCATCCCCGGTATCCAGCACCTGATAATCCGTCCATGTGTTTGCCAGGAACATTTTTCTCTCCTTGTTAAGCCCGTTTTACGGACAGCACAGCCGTTTCCCCGTTGATATCCCATTCCTTGGCGATGGCGTCGGAAGGAGCTTCACTTGCGGTAAGGCTTAAGGCCAGGACGCCCTTTTCGATCATACCGCGGCCGCCTTCGATGGCGGTGGAGAGCTTTTCTCCCGCCTGATAGGTGACATGGATGCGGTCGGTAACGTCAAAATCCGCGTCCTTGCGCATGGTTTGAAGCTTGCTGATGATCTCCCGCACAAACCCTTCCTGAATGAGCTCCGGGGTAAGGTTGGTATCGATGACCACGGTGACGCCGTGGTCGGTGGTGGCCATAAAGCCCGGCTTTTGCATGGGTTCGGTAAGCACTTCGTCCTTTTCCAGGGTCACCCGGGCGCCGTCCAGTTCAAAGGAGACGCTTTCGCCCCGGCTGAAGGCATCCACCACATCGTTGCCATCCAAAGTGGTCAGGTGCTGGCTGATCCTGCCCAGCAGCTTTCCATAGCGGGGGCCCAGGGTGCGCAATTGCGGCTTGAGCTTGTAGCTGGTAAAGGCCCGGGCATCCTCGGTGAAGACTACCTGCTTGACATTCAGCTCATCCTCCGCCAGGTCTACATATTCGCCCACAAAGGAGGCGCCCTTGACGTACAGGGCGGCCACCGGCTGGCGAACCTTCATGGAGGCGGCATTGCGGCAGGCGCGGCCAAGCTGCACCACATCGATGAGGGCGGCCATCTGCTTTTCCATGCCCGGATCGATGAAGGCATCGTTCACAGTGGGGAAATCGCACAAATGCACGCTGATGGGTGCGGAAGCATCCACGCTGCGCACAAGGTTTTGATACATGCTTTCCGCCATATAGGGTACAAAGGGAGCGATCAGGCGGGAGAGCGTTTCCAGTACGGTGTACAGGGTGATGAAGGCGGCTTCCTTGTCGCCGGCCATGCCCTTGCCCCAGAACCGTTCCCGGCTGCGGCGCACGTACCAGTTGCTTAAGTCGTCCACAAAATCGCCGATGGCCCGGGCGGGCTCGGTGATATGGTAATTGTCCAATTCGCTTGCCACAAAGCGGATGAGCGTGTGCAGGCGGCTTAGCACCCATTTGTCCATCAGGCTGAGCTCCGCCTTGTGAAGCGGGTGCTCCTTGGGGTCGAAACGGTCGATGTTGGCATAGAGCACGAAGAAGGCATAGGTGTTTTGCAGCGTGCCCATAAACTTGCGCTGGCATTCGGACACGGCCTCGCCATAGAAGCGGCTGGGCAGCCAGGGAGCGCCGCCGGTGTAGAAGTACCAGCGTACCGCATCGGCGCCCTGCACATCAAGCACGCTCCAGGGATCCACCACATTGCCCTTGTGCTTGGACATTTTGATACCATCCTTGTCCTGCACATGGCCCATGACGATGCAGTTTTCAAAGGGGGCCTTATTGAACAGCAGCGTGCCGATGGCCAGCAGCGTGTAGAACCAGCCGCGGGTTTGGTCGA
>JAEWWY010000100.1 GCA_023458835.1 Bacillota bacterium | reverse complement strand
CCTACAAGGGGCTGCAGGATATTGTGCTGGAATCTGTGGGCGACGCGAACGCCATCGAGGCCCGCATCTTTCAGGAAATCAAGCGCTACGGGGCCGCCGGCATCCAAATGAACGTGTACCAAGCCATGGAAGAAATCGTGGCCGATGCCCTGCCGGATATGCTTCAATCCGGGCAGGATATCCGGCGGCTTACGGAGGAAAACCCCGGCCTGTTCAAAAGCATTGGGGAATGAGCGGGTACACAGACAAGTGGAGCAGGACCTTCAAGAGCAGCCCGGAAGCGAAAGCGCTGAAGGGCAGCCTGGATGTGTATCAAAAGGAGCTGTATACGTTTGAGGGGATGCAGGAAGGGGAACTGGGAAGAGTACCGCTGGGCCAGCCGATCCCTGAAAATGTCATGAATCCTAGATGTTCTATGTATGATGAAGCCATTGCAAATGATACACATATTATGTTGCGTTGATTAAGCAAGAAAGAGGTGCATGAGCAATGAATAAGCTGGAAACTAAGAATATCATGCTTAATGGTAGTCGCAGTGATAAACTGGATTTCTTAAACGAACTGGATGGTATATTTGATACCTATAACAGAAATATCCCCAATTCTGATGAAGTGATAGATACATTGATCGCCCTTGCATTGATTTCCACTGATGAGGATATTACGGATGAGATACTAGAGGTGATATGTTCTGCTCAGATTTCACAAGATCTTCGAGATGTGGACTATGATAAAATAGCAAACAATTTAAATGCTGTTCCAGAAAAGTTTCTGCCACGGTATATTGATATATTAAGTAATACCGGAGACAAAAAGTATCTGCCTGCTATAATACATTTTGCAGATCATAAAAGCAAGAATGTGCAGGAAGCGGTTAAAGATGCCCTGAATGAGCTGCAGATATCTGATCATAATTAGCACTCGATCATTTTTAACGGGCCTGGGAAATCCGTCTTAATTAGGAGCGTGAAACACAAGAGTGGTTCTATATGCCAACGAAGAAAAAAGGGGCACAAAGAGCCGCCCTCTGTGCCGCCCGGCCGAATCCGCTGCTAAAAGCGCCTGAGCCGTAGGCATCTTATGAGCCTGCGGCAGCGGATGCCGCCTTATCATCGGGAGAATACGGTGCGGGCATCCGTGCCTCTGCAGGGAATATAAGGCCATCCCCCTCAATTCCGAAATAGTAGTGCTATACCGCGGAATATGCCCTAACATTTCACACACCTATTCCGTATAATAAGTGAAGGCAAATCAGCGCGCGGTTTCCTTTCCCACTGCATCAAAACTCCAAAGACGGAGGCTGCATGATTTCCGGCGAACAGTTTTCCAACGAAGGGGCAGCCCTTTTCCCCGCGCTGTTCAGGCTGTGCATGAGCATCCTGAACAATGATCAGGATGCGAAGGACGCCATACAGCAGGGGCTGATGAAAGCATGGGCGGCAAGGGAGCGGGTGAAGCCGGAAACCTTCCGGGCCTTCATCACCCGCATCGTCATCAACGAGTGTCGGAATATTCAGCGCTACCGGCAACGGGTGACGCCCGTGGAGTATATCGATCCGGGCGGCGAGGCATATATCCCCGAGGATACGGGGCTGAAGGCCGCCATCGGTGCGCTGCCGGAGAAGCTTCGCACACCGCTGCTGCTATATTACATGGAAAATTATCTGGAAAGGGAGATCGCCAAGGTCCTTGGCATCTCCCACGTGGCGGTCAGAAACCGCCTGTTCCGTGCGCGCCGGGTCTTGCAGGCCATGATGGCGGACAGGGAGGGGGATGCGGAATGAAAAAACTGAAAATGGACGCGCATCAATTGCGGGCGCTCTATCCCCCCATGCCCGGCGCCGTGGACGAATCGCTGAAACAAACGCTGTCAAGCCTTGTGAACGGAAGGGAGAAGCCTGTGATGAAAAGAAAGGTTTCCCTGGGATTGGTGCTGGCGTTGGTCCTGCTGCTCATCACCATCAGCGCGGCCATTGCGCTGACCCAATCAGACCTTTTGGGCCACCTGTTCGGCGGCGGCGAAAGGGTGCCCGGCGGCATGGAGGGGACCCTTCGCCAATTGGAGGAGACGGTGAAGGCCGAAGATGTTTCGGTGACGCTGAACGAATACCTCTTTGACGGAGAAAAGCTGCACCTGCGCTGGACCGTGGAAGGCACCTCCGGCCGGCAGATAATGGTTACCATGTCCCCGTTCCAGATAGACAAGGAAGGTGCCACCGTAGAGGATGAGACGTCCTTTCAAACCGACGACCATGCCTGGGCCTACGTGCTGAATGGGGAAGCGGACGGCACAGCCATGCCGGGCAGCGTAAGCAATTACATCACCTTCGCCAATACGCAGGACGGAGACGGCAACAGGCCCTTTGTAAGCGGGGAGACGGTTACCGTCACCGGAAACCTGTACCTGTGGGAGATTTTGAATCCGCCCGTGCTGGTGGACACAAGCGCCATGAGCGGATACGGAGGGAGGGCAGGCACGGTCGGGCCGGAGGAAATGGAACGCGAGGACGTGGCCAGGCTGCGCCGCCTGCCTGTGGGCCGGAACGGCTTTTGTGACCTGGAGTATTTTGCCGTCACCGGCAGGGAGGACATAGGTGTTTTCAACGCCAAGGAATCGGAAAAGACATACGAATACCTTGGCTGGGCGAAGCCTCAATCGGTACTCCCCGTTCAGTTTTCGATCCTGCTGAACACACAAAGCATCAAACAGGCGGAACCTGTCCAGACCACCTTTGAGATGGATAACTTTACCCTGGAGATCACCAGGCTGGCCTATAGGCAGACCGGCGGGACCCTGGAGCTGAAGGTCTATCCCAAACCCCGCGGCGCATGGATTTCCGAAGAGAGCCCCCTTGTCCGCGATTTGGTGGTGCTGGACGCCGGCAGCCTGGTCTTTTTGAACGGCAGCAGAAGCTATGGCAACAACAGTGAACTGATTGACAATACAGAATATTCCTATGTGTTCTATGAGATATCCTTGCTGCCGGTATCAGGGGAGATGCCTGCCGCCATCCTCATCGCGCCGGGGGAGCGGAAATATGACGGGTCCTATGTCTATAACCTGGAGGAGGCGGTGCGGGTGGATTTGCGGTGAACCCTATGGAAAAAGGCAGGGCAATCCAGCCTTTGAATCCCTCTTCAGCGGTTTCCATCCATCGTCATGCGCACGCACCGCTTCGCCAGCTTCCATACGTCCGGGTCAACCGGCTCATCCAGATCACAAAACGCATTCCCGTCTATACGCCCTCCGGAAAGGGCTTCATACCACACCGCGCCCAGGATATACCTTCCTATTCCCAGGGAGGCATGGAATGTATCCCTGTGCAATCCGCTGATTTTGAGTTTCAGCGCGTTCTGGAACGCCGTACCGCAGGGGATGATTGCAAGCCCGCCCAGGTCCATAGCCGCCTTTTCATAGGCGGCCTTCAAGTCCCTGTACATATCGTACTGATCCCGGTAGCCAAGCTCCGCCGTCAGCCGCTCGCTTCCCTGCTCATAAGCCCATGTCTGGTGGATGCGCTGTTCGGCCTGCGGCGCATACTGCCGGATATAGGCGGACAGGCGATGCAGGTATGGCTGATAAGTGCCGTAATCGATGCTTAACTGGCTGACTTGCTGCATGGTTACCACATCCCATACATCGCTTTCAAGGGCCTCCCGTATGGAAACGAGGCTGCCCTCCTCCCGCCCGTTGATCTGGCATACATATTCCCGCGCGTCGGCTATCAGATTGCTGTCGTGCCTTTGCAGGGAGCAGCCGCCGATATACAGGTTCACCGCCTTCATGTCAAAGCCGTCCGCTTTTGCGATCTGGTGGAGGTAACGCATAGCGTCTTGGGAAAAGCTGTTCCCGACCGCCAAAATGTTCATAGCTCCGCTCCTTTGTGTATTCTCCGGGTACCGCCTATGGAATGTATTTTCCACTTGATTTTTGTTTTTCCTGTCTGGCACCGCGATTTCACGATCACAATTCGCCTGTTCCCCTCCGGATGCATTCATGATTGAATAAGAGGGCGGAACAGGATACAATGGAAAAACGATAGGAAGCATGACAGCCTGCCGCCTTATTCCGGCATGATGCTTCTATGCAAGGAGATGAACGGGATGGCTATAGAGGAACAGTTTTTGCGGGATGCCCAGGCGATCATAGGGCACAGGCATGACCTTGGAGCCGATTACTGGACAACGCCTGACAGGCGCCTGATAAAGGGGTCGCCGTTCAATACCCTGGAATGCGCGCTTTTGCTGTTGGAACTGGGCATGGACCCTGCCGAGCCTTTGCTTGCGCAAACAGCGGAATTGATATTCAGCACCTGGCAGGAGGATGGACGCTTTAAGCTATACCCGAAGGGCTCTGTTTTTCCATGCCAAACCGCTCACGCCGCCAATGTGCTTTGCCATATGGGATATGCCTCCGATTCCAGGCTGCAAAAGACCTTCCGGCATCTTTTGGATATTCAGCATGCCGACGGCGGCTGGCGCTGCAACAAGTTCAGCTTTGGCCGGGGCCCGGAAACAGCGTATTCCAACCCTTTCCCAACGCTTACCGCCCTTCACGCTTTCCGCTTCAGCCAATATCTCAACAAAGAACAGGCGCTTGACAAGGCTGTGGATTTTTTGCTGGAGCATTGGACAATCAGGCAGCCCATCGGCCCATGTCATTATGGGATCGGCACATTGTTCATGCAGGTCGAATATCCCTTCCGGAACTACAACCTTTTTGTCTACGTCTACGTTCTGTCGTTTTATGACCGGGCAAAGCATGACGGGCGGTTTCTGGAAGCCTTGAAGACCCTTGAATCCAAAATGGTCAATGGCCAGATCGTGATTGAGCGGGTGGTTCCCAAGCTGGCCGGGCTTTCCTTTTGCAAAAAGGGCGAACCAAGCGCCCTGGGAACAAAACGTTATCACGAAATCTTGCAAAACCTTACCGGAAGGGGATAGCCGGCGTTCGATTCAAGGATGCGGTAATCTCAGCATCCGTATTCCGGGGCGGAGCACAGCTCCGGCGGGTGATACGCCGGCATCACCTGCCCCAGGGGGCCCGCACATTTTTTGCATCAATACAAAATATGAAATCCCCGCCCCTCCGAACGGAAGGGTGAGGATTGGTATGTCATGCCGCCGCATCGGGCGGGTTAAAAATGCTCCGGATCGGTGGGGTTGTTCAGGATGCCGAACGCCACCGCGCCCTGCAGCAATGCCGCCACAATGGCGTTGATCGTGTCGGATTGGGACAGGGTGATCCAGCCGAGCAAAACGGCAATGGAAAGCAACTGCGCGGCCAGCGCGGCCCAAAACACCGGGGATGTAAAGCGATTCTGTGCCATGTTCATTCTCCTTCCGTTTTTGTTGTGCGTGCCCGCTTTACGGTTGCATGGTTGGGCGGGTGCGTATGGTGGTCAACCCTTTTTTCCACCTCCTCCATTCTTTGCTTCAATAGCGCGATCTCCCGGTCGCATGTGTTCAGTCCGCTGGCGGAATGCTCCATTTTCCTGCTCATGGCGGACACCTCATCCTTCAGGCTGTCAAGTTTCACCTCCAGGCGGGTGAATGCCTTTGCTTCGCTGGCGGTATCCTGCTTCGCGCCGCGGCGGCTTGATAATATCATCGCAAGCGCCGCCACCGCCAGCGATCCCAATGCAAACCACTCCGCCATGCTCATTCCACCACCGCCCCGGGATACTTTGCTTTGACGGCGGCAGCCTCTTCCTCCGTCAGCAGGAAGGTATAAGCCTTTCTTTGAGGCTCTGCAGGGTCCTCCGGCTCATCCTCCGGGCCGGTTTCCAGCAGCGCCGCCCAGGTCAGGGGGCCGCATACCCCGTCGGCCTTCAGGCCGGCTGATGCTTGGAAGGCCTTTAATGCGGCTTCCGTTTCCGCCCCGAAGTCACCGTCAGCACCCCAGCGGGGAAGCTGCTGGGCAGCGGCCAAAAGAAGGTTTTGCATGGCCTTCACATATTCGCCCTTGCTGCCTTTGCGCAGAGTGGGCAGCGTTTCCAAAATGGGCTGCGGCTGGCCTGGCATATCGGTCACTCCTTCATATATGCCTTTCAAAACGGCATAATCAGTCCATGCATAGCTTTCCAGCTTGCCATATTTCACGCCGTAGGCATGGCCCCTGGCGTCAATCACATACCCGTTGCCCAGGTAAATCCCCACATGCCCCATGGGGCTGGCGGTGCTGGA
>JAEWWY010000099.1 GCA_023458835.1 Bacillota bacterium | reverse complement strand
AACCCGGGCCTCGGCTTCTGGGGTTCGCCCTGGGTCGGCCTGGAGAACTTCCAATTGGTGTTCTCGACACCCCAGTTTGTCAAATCCATTTACAACACATTTTTCATCTCTTTTTTCAAGATCGCGATCCAGACGCTGTCTTCGGTCGTGTTCGCCCTGCTGCTCAATGAGCTGCGGGCCACCAAAGCGAAGCGGCTGTTCCAGACCGTTGTATACATTCCCAACTTCATCTCCTGGGTCATCATGGCGGGCATCCTGATCAACCTGCTGGCATCGGACGGCATGGTGAACATGATGCTCAAGGCGATAGGTATCAAGCCGGTTCAGTTCATTTCCAACCGGGGCGTGTTCCCCTGGACGATCATCCTCACCGATGTCTGGAAGACCTTTGGCTTTGGCACGGTGGTATACCTGGCCTCCATCACATCCATCGATCCGGAGCTCTATGAGGCCGCCGTCATCGACGGCGCCGGCCGGTGGAAGCAAACATTGTACGTGACGCTGCCAATGCTGTACCCGATCATTATCCTGATGACGGTACTGGGCCTGGGCAATGTGCTCAATGCGGGCTTTGACCAGGTATACAACCTGTATTCCCCCGCTGTCTATCCCACAGGTGACATCATCGACACCTTCGTCTACCGCCTCGGCCTTCAAAACGGCAAGTACGCCATCGGCACCGCGGTGGGCCTGTTCAAGAGCGTTGTCTCGTGTACATTGATTTCGTTGTCGCTGTACGTAGCCTATAAGTTTGCGAATTACCGCGTGTTTTAAGGGGGTGACGAAATGAAGTTTATGACAAGGGGAATGAAAATCTTCCGTGTGTTCAATTATACATTCATTATCCTGGTATGCCTGACATGCTTCCTTCCGTTGCTCAACACGCTTGCTGTTTCCTTCAGCTCGCCGGCAGCCGTTTCCACCGGCAAGGTCTACTTCTGGCCCAAAGACTTCACGGTCATGGCGTACGAGTTTGCCATGCAGAACGGCAAGTTCCTGCGTGCGCTATGGGTGTCTGTCATGCGCTGCCTGCTGGGCGTGGCGATCAACCTGTTCATGATGGTCACCACCGCCTACCCGCTTTCCAAGGCCAAGGACCGTTTCGCCGCGCGCAACGTCTATATGACATTCTATGTGATCACCATGCTGTTCGGGGGCGGACTGATACCATATTACATCCTGGTAAACCAACTGGGCCTTATGAACAGCATCTGGTCACTGGTGCTGCCGCTGTCCGTACCCGTCTTCAACATGGTCATCCTGATGAACTTCATGCGCGGATTGCCGCCGGAGCTGGAAGAAGCCGCCATGATCGACGGCTCCGGCCAGTTCCGCACGCTGTTCAGCGTGATCCTGCCGGTACTGAAGCCCGCGCTGGCCACGGTCGGTTTGTTTTCATTCGTGTACCATTGGAATGACTGGTTCACCGGTGCGCTGTTCATGCACGACCCCAAGAATTACCCGCTGCAGACCTACCTGCAGACACTGCTGACCAACTTCAACGATATGCTGCGCCAGTCCGGCTCAGACTACTATGCGCTTCTGGCACGCATGAACGAGCAGACAGGCCGGGCCGCGCAATTGTTCCTCGGCCTGATACCCACGCTGATCGTGTACCCGTTCCTGCAAAAGTACTTTACCACCGGGCTGGTCATGGGCAGCGTAAAGGGCTGAACACTGCCTGCGCAAAGGAACAAAGCCTCGCCGCGGCGGGAGGGCCAGCAGCGCGATATCAATTACTCCACCACAGCATCCTGTTCCTTAAGCATCCTGCGCAGCGCCCGCACATCCACTTGGGTGGCGTCGCCATCCCCTTGACAGGCCAGCACAGCGGCGCAGCCTGCCGCGTGGCCCAAAGCCGCGCACGTGGGGCTGGTGCGGGTGCTGGCCTGGGCTTCGAATGCTGTGGAAATATTGCGCCCTGCCGCCAGCACATTAGGCAGCGTATCATTCAAAAGGCAGCGGTAGGGGATGTTGTAGTATGCGCCCTCCGCCAAAAACGCGCTGTTGGTTTCCTGGCCGTCCGGGGAATGGACGTCCACCGGGTAGCCGCTGGCCGCAATGCCGTCTTCAAACTTGGCGGCATGCAGAATATCGTTTACGCCAAGGCGCAGTAGGCCCTTTACCCTGCGGGAGGAACGAATGCCGATCCGCGGCCCGGTAGAAAGCATCTGCGCATCGGCAAACCCGGGGACATGCCTGCGCAGAAAGCCATAGAGCTCCCAGGCCTGGCGGCGGCCTTCCAGCTCCGCCTGCGTCAGGGAGAAGGGCTCCACCGGGTTTTTCCCGTTGACACGGGTCATGTTCACAATCACTTCGCCGGGGGTATTTGTTTCAAAAAACAGCACGATGTCCCGGTCAAAGGTCAGCTCGCCCCGCTTTATCCCCTGGCTCATGATGTCCTGAAAACCGGAGCAGCTTAAGCGGCTGGCCTTGTGCTGGCGGCCCGCCTTGGGCTTGAGAATGGGAAACAGGTCGATATCGGTGTCCATCAAATCACGCACCGCGTCAATGTCCACATGGTTCATGCGCATATTCATGGTCATGGGCTGATCCTTGCCGTCTTTGTCGCGTCCCTGCTCGCAGGGAATGCCGGAAAGCATCATCAGGTCCGCATCGCCGCTGGCATCAATAAAGCATTTGGCGCTTATGTCAAATTGTGTCCCGCAGGAGGCCGCCGTCACGCTGCGCAGCCGGCCGCCCTCCGCTTTGGCGCCGATGACCGTGGCGTGAAACAGCAATTCCGCGCCGGCCTCGGTCACCATCAGCTCCAGCTCCCGCTTCATCCCTTCCGCGTCAAAAGGCGTCACAGTATAGGTATAGCCCGTGGAATCCGGGATGTGCCCAACGGACAATCCCTTTTCCTTCAGCCGCGCAATCAGTTCTTCCCCCAGGCCCCGCACCACCTGCTTCTCCCCCGCATGAAAGGTCATCATGGGGCCGGTTCCGCAGGCAGTCAGGCTTCCGCCCAGGTATCCTTCCTCTTCAATCAATAGTGTGCGAAGCCCGCCCCGGGCTGCCGCCGTTGCCGCCATGCTGCCCGCGATGCCGCCGCCTGCCACAATCAAATCATACTCCCGCATCGCACTTACCCCTTTACGCCAGAGTTGACCATCGCATCGGTCACCTTTTCCTGGAAGAACAAATACACAATCATGATTGGCAATATGGATAACGTAGTTGCCGCCATTTGCAGATGCCATTGGGGCGTTCCGTAGGCATCGTTGAAGTTGTTCAGCGACAAGGGTAATGTAAAGTTTTGAATGCTGCTGATGAATACCAGCGGCTCCAGGTAGGTATTCCACACCGTCAGGAAAGCCATAATGGCTGCGGAGCTGAACACCGGGGCGGCAATGGGCATCATGATATGCCAGTATGTGCCCGCAGGATTGAGGCCGTCCATACGGGCGGCTTCGTCCAATTCCCTTGGAATTGTAACATAAAACTGCCGGAACATAAACGCCGAAAACGCGCCCTGGGCCCCAAACACCGCCAGCATCATAAGCGGCCAAAGGCTGTCCAGCCAGCCGATATCCCGCATTTGAAAGTACAGCGGCACAATGGTCACCTCAATGGGCATCATCAGCGCGGTGAGCAGCAGCACAAACAGCAGGTTTCTCCCTGGAAAGCGAAGCCGCGCAAAGGCATAGCCGGACAGCGAGGCAATCATCACATTGCCCGCCGTGCTGGCCACAGCCAGCACAACGGTGTTCAGATAATGCCTCGCAAAGGGCTGCACGCGAAAGATTTCCGCATAGTTGCCCCAGGCCCACGCCTTGGGCAGCAGCGCAGGCGGCCCAAATATCTCATTGGCGTGGTTCAGGGAATTCACCAGCATCCACCAAAAAGGGTAAAAGAACACCGCAAAAGAGAAGCAAAGCCCCAGGATGGAGAAAAGGCGGGAAAGCACTTTTCCCCCCTTGAGGCGCACCGGCAGGCCGATCCCTTTCACCACCTCACCATTCATGGAAGGACACCTTCTTTCGCAGCGCCCACTGCAGCAGCGTCAGCGCCAATACAATGGCGAACAGCACCACCGAAATGGCGGATGCATAACCGGTTTGAAAGCTCTTGAACGCCTGGTGGTAAATGTAATATACCATCACCATGGTGGTGCCCTGGGGCCCGCCGTCCGTCATCAGGCGGATGGTATCAAACACGCGGAAAGCGCCGATCATGGTCACCACGGAAACCATCAGCACGGTGGGCATCAAAAGCGGCAGCTTGATCTTCCAGAACAATTGAAAATGATTGGCGCCGTCCATGCGCGCCGCCTCAATCAGCTCGCCCGGCATGTTCATGAC
>JAEWWY010000098.1 GCA_023458835.1 Bacillota bacterium | reverse complement strand
GAGAAGACGCTGTAATAGGCGTATGATACTGATTCAAAACATGAATGTGTCTATGAGCAATACTCTGAAAGTGAATCCAGTCCCGCCAACTGTCATCCTGAACGAAGTGAAGGATCTTGTTTTTTCAAGCCAGGCCAAGCTCCTTCGTCACTGCGTTCCCCAGGATGACATGTGAGCGAAGCTTGCTTGTACTCTATGCGCCAGTGTTCATCGATGCATCAAAGTTTTGAATTGTTGGTATGGTATGAAAACGCCCCTCTTCCTTCAAACAGAAAGAGGGACGTTTTGCAAAAAATATTTGGTGAAGCTTTATTCCTGCAGGTACCCTTTGCCGGGCATGCATCCGAACTTTTCCAAAGTCTGCTCCGCAAAGGCGACATAGGACGCAGGGATGGTTTCCCCGCAATGGCGCATGGGCAGGGGAGCTTGCGCCCACTGCGGGCCATAGGCCAGGCAATGCTCGAAGCACCTGTTGGTATTGGCAAACACATTTCCGCCGGCAAGGCCTGCGGTATTGGCAAACACGGCGTCTATCATCCCCTGCACCTGATCGGAGCATGATTGGGCCTGGGCGGTATCCCTTGCCCTGGCGGCTGCAAGCATCCGCTTCAAAAGGGAAGCAAAGCAATTGGCGCTGCTGAGCAGGAAACCGGGATAGCGGGCCTTGTTTCCCGCGAACCAGTCATAGTAGGCGCCTTCCATCCCCCGCACAAAAAAGACCCCGCCAAAGTCCAGCCCGGAGAGCAGCGCGCGGTCCTCCCCGCTGGTATCCTTGAACAAATAAAAATTAGGGTATTTCCCTGCCAGCAGGCTTAATGTTTCCGGAGCGATCTCATTTTGCGTGACCTGAGGCAATTGATAAACGGCCACAGGCAAATTCAATTGAAGGCTGCTTTCCAGCTCATCCCGGATCGTCTGCTGGGAAAGCTCCGCCCCCCTGGGCGCGCACACGGTGAACCCCACCACGCCGCAATCGCGCATGGCCTGTGCCGCATCCCGGGTATTTGCATAGGCCTTGAGCCATTCCACCCATTTTAGGATTTCCCGGCGGGTCTCCCCTATTTCCGGCTGCAGCGCGCCCAGCAGCATGCGGATGCCATACCGTTTCGACCATTCAACGCAGGCGCGAAGAAGCGTTTCCTTTTCGCCAGGGTCCAACTCCCAGCCGTCTCCTGTGGAACCAAAGAGCAGAAAGGAGCTTACATCCGGGATCATATACCGCATGTGTTTTTCCATGCGGTCCAGATCGATTTGCCCATTGGGTGCATAATGCACGATCATCGGGCACCAAAGGGAGGGGATCCCTTCCGGGAACAAGCCTGAGACGATCTCCTGGCGTTTTGCAACGATTTCCTCCTGCATTAAAATGCCTCCTTACGATATGCGGTATTTTTTGATATACTCCGGGTCAATGTCACAACCCATGCCTGGAACGTTTGGTATCAGCAATTCACCATCCTTCATGACCATGGGTGTTTTATAGAAGTGCTCCTCGGATTTAAGGCTTCCGCTTTCAATGTAAATTGCGCTTTCCAAGGCGCACAGAACATTGATGTTGCCCGGTCCTCCACCATGGCTGGCCAGGCGAATGCCGGTCACATCACACACCGCGCCGATATCCAGCCACTCCGTTACGCCGCCGGCACGCCGGTTGTCCGGCTGAATCACATCGGCGCAGCCGGCCTTGATCACATCGTAGAACTGATGCCGCGTATAGTAATTTTCGCCGATCGCGATGGCTATATCAAGCTGTGCGCACAAACGGGCATGGGCATCCCGCTCATAAGGCTGTATGGGCTCCTCGAACCAGAATACGCCCAATTGTTCATAGGCGCGCCCACGGCGGAGCGCCTCGGCCTCGTCAAAGGCACAGTTGGCGTCCACCATGATGCGGAAATCCTCTCCCAGCTCGGAACGGATGGCGGTGATACGCTTGATATCTTCCTGGAGCGGATCCCGGCCCACCTTCAGCTTGACCGCGCGGAAGCCCTCCTCCGCGGCGGCGGTGCATTGCCTGACAAACTCATGAAGGCCCCCCTGGTAATACCAGCCAACCATCGCGTAGGCGGGGATGGAGCTGCGGCGGGCCCCGATCAGGTGTGCCACCGGCAGGCCGGCGGCTTTCCCGCGGATATCCCACAGCGCGTTATCGATGGCGGCAATGGCAAAATTGGCCACTCCCACCGTACCATAATACTCCGTGGCAACGTACATTTCCTTTCGAAGCTCGCGCAAAAAATTCGGATCCTTGCCTATGATCAGCGGCGCCAGCACGGTATCTATGATCAGCTTGACAGTGACCATCCCACTGCCGATGCGCCCAAAATACGTATGGGCCTCCCCCACAACGCCCTCTTGGGTATATACTCTGGTTACCAATTGCCCGCCAACGTCATACACATGCAGTGAATCGGCCACCGGCGATTCCACTTTTTTTTGAAGAACAAAGGTTTCAACACGGGAAATTTTCATTAGCATTGCTCCTTGCTATAGATTCTGGAAGTCAAATATCGACCTTCATTTTGCGCAGCCTTTCCTGCACCGCAGGCACATCCACATGCCGCGGTTGCACGCCCGCCTGTACCGCTACGGCCGCCGCGACCCCCGCGGCCTGGCCCATGCCCATGCATTCGCCCATGCCGCGCCCGGAGGCGAAGCCCAAATGCGTGGCCGAGGCGCAGCGCCCCGCTGCCAGCAGTCCATTGACCGCCTGGGGCACAAGGCACCGGTAGGGATATGCGTGGCCGGAAACCATTTGAGCCGTATAATACCCTACCGCATCGATAAAGCCGTAGCGCCGGGAAACGATATCCGCAAACTCGGGGGCGCTGCACGCATCGTCATGGGTAATGAGATATTCGCCGGCAATGCGGCGGGTATCCCTTACGGCCACACGGAAACCTGCGCGCAGAAGATGGCAGTCCTCCATTCCGGGCATCTTCAAACGGCGCGCAAATTGCACAAAGTCATGGGCGGCTTGTATT
>JAEWWY010000097.1 GCA_023458835.1 Bacillota bacterium | reverse complement strand
GCGGCTGGCCGGTTAACGGCCAGCCTCCTACTCGATCAGCATGAAAATTCAAGATCCTTCGCTGCGCTCAGGATGACAGCGGACGAAGCATATATGTATGCTATGCGCTGGCATTGATCGGCGCATTCATGCTTTTGAACAGTATAACAGGCGAACCCATGGCCGGCGGCCCGGTTCATTTAACGAAGCGTAGAAAAGAGCGGGTAACATAATAAATCCGCCATATCCCGGGAGCCTTTCTTTGAACGCTTTGCCGGCTTGAAAGATATGCCCGGAAGGACAACAGGAAATTATGCCCTCGGTTCATCGAGAAGCACGCCGGATTTGGACACATCCGGTACGGTGCAGCTTGCCGAATTGAAGCAGCACGGCCTTTTATCGCCTTTTTGCAGCTTGGAGCAGGCCACTTCTATTCTCTTCCGCCGCGTCGCCGGGCTCTTGGTGGCGCGTATCCACCGAAGCCATTCCCACCTCGCTTTTGTGGTGATGCCCTCCCACTGGCTGTTAAGGCCCGCTTGGGCAATGGCGTCCCTCATATCCCCGGGGATTTCCGGCTCCGCCCATACATCGGCTGGCTCCATATGGAGGGATACGGCCTGGCCGGCCGCCGCCCCTGCCCCTTTGCCCAGCGCGCCGCTCACCTCAAGCCAATGGCCCCCTCGCCCGTCCGGTTCCAGCGGCGCTTGAAAGGCAACGCCGTTCATCGTCCCTTGTACCATCACCATGCCGCGGGAAGGCAGTTTTTCGCTTGCGCTTGAGGGAAGCCGTATGATCTTCCGCGATCCAAGCTCTGAGAGAGCCGCTTCAAAAACGATGCCCATGCTTTCACTCCTTTCACCTGTTTGATCCGTACTTATATTCTACCCCTTTCCAGAGCAACAGAAACAATGCCTGGGTTCAGCAGACCAGTGCCATCGCGCTTTCCCGCGCGGCCGTGCATGGATAACCTGGGCCGGTATCGGGTAATCCAATGCTCCGGTTTCTGTTCACGGACAGCGCCGGGTGCCGCAGCGGTATCCGTATGATCACCCCTTACCTTTATCAACAGTTTTACATCGGGAAAAAGATCGGAATCGGCTTAAAATATGGTATACTGCTGCAAGGAAATATCCTGAAAACCGGCGCTGCATGATGGCGGCAAGCCTCTGAGCAATCCTGAATATGTGACGAGGAGAGAAAAAACGTGCCTGACGAAAAATGGCTGCACGAAATTTATTTGGAGCACTACAAGCGGCTCCATACCATCGGGCGCCTTTTTGTCGGCAGGGAACCTGTGCATACGCAGGCGGTGGAGGATATGGCACAGGAGGCGTTTTTGCTTCTCTGGAACAAGAGGGACAAGCTTTCCGCGCATCCGAATATCGGAGGCTGGCTGGTGGAAACCATGCGCGGGCTGATGCTGAATTACCTTAGAAAGCAAAAGCGGCGCAATGCGTATTTGGCGTTTTCATTGGATGAGGAGGCCGGGGAACCACGCGTGGCCTCCACAGCATTCGAGCAGCCGGAAGATATGCTTGTACAAAAGGAAAACCTGGAAACCCTCAAAACACTCCTTGGCGACGAAAACGCGGCGCTGTTTTACGCCTACTGCGTGGAGAAAAAGGGCTCCAGGGAAATTGCCGGGGCATTCGGGCTTAGCGAAAGCTGTGTCAGGATGCGCGTGCTGCGGCTTCGAAAGACGATTCTGGCGAACAGGGATTTATTTATGGCGATCATCGCGCTTTTGCTTGTGACGAAATAGCATACCTGCGACATAGCACAGTGAAAGGGGGCATCGGGGTGCGGGAGATGACACGTCAGGAAGTTGTAAGGCTGTTGCGCGGACAGATTTTCTCGCCTGCGAAAAAAATGGATCTGCCCCTTGTGGACGAATGCCTGAAGTACCTTGATGAAGATTATCTGACCGGCAATATCCCAAATGAGGATATGGTTTGGATGCGGATCAGGGCGCGGCTGAATGAAAACCGAAGGCATGCCATTACCGCCCGCCGCGCGGTGATGATCGCGCTGATTGCGGCGCTGATCCTCGCGCTGCTTGGGGTCGCGTACGCCATTTTCGGCAGGAATGTGTTCAACTTCTATTTTGACGCGGGATGGCCAAAATCCAAAGGCACGGTGCAGGACAGCGCTTATGAGCTGCTCAACAGCAACCTTCTGCACACAAGCCTTGCACATACCGATATCGATGTGCTGGAGGCGGTGTATGACGGGCATGAGCTGCGCCTTACGTATAGCCTGTGGTGGCGCGAGGCGACGCAAACGTATCCGGAGATCGAAAAGGTTTATCAAATGGGAGAAAGGACGTTTACGGAAATAGACGCCAGTTGCTTTGAGGCGGACGGCATCGCGCAGATGTGCGATTGGCTGGAGGTAAACGGCGAATCGGTGTTTTTTTACGATACATGGACGGCCATGGGCGACAAGCCCGGGCAGGTGCTATACTATCTGCAAACAAATTTGTTTGAGTATGATGTGGATATTGGGGAGAAGCTTACCATCGGGCTGCCGCTTTTGAAGGTGCCATATACACGTGATGATGGCTACCAGACCATGGCGCGCCTCCCTACGGCGGAAACCACCTTTACCATTCCCGTAACGCGCAAGGAGGGGCTGTTCTACAGGCTTACGCCCATGGAGCCTCAAATCATCGGCGGCTATCCGATGCTTGCCGATATGGGCTACTTCTCCCCCGTAAACGGGATCATGGACATAAAAATAATAGACGCAAATCATGAAATGGCCCCCAATGATTATATGAATGTATACCCTATAACGGAATACGCATCCGATTGGTGGGAGCGCGGCATACTTTGTGACATGGATTTCAACCCCATCGGCATCACCCAGGGAGAATCCTGGGGGCCAATGTGGGACGAGGACGGGTCAGGCAAATGCATCGTCACCTTTTCCATTACGCCGCCCGAAAAGTGGCCGGAGCAGATGCAGCTTGTGCTCATGGATAAGGATGGAAATCCGGTCAAGGATAAGGCGCTGGTGTTCTCCATAGAAGCCGACAAGAAAGAATAGACACACGTGACGCAGGCGTCATCCCGGGGGATGGATATATGTGTATGGTGCGCATTTTGAGGCTTCCCTCCAAGGGGAAGCCTCAGCGTAGCCGCCTCGCCCCTTCATTTCAGGAGAGCTTTATTAGGGAAGCATACGGAATGAAAGTGATGGCATACCGTATGCTTTTTTTTATTTGCCTGTGACAGGAGCAATGGCAGGCGACATAGGGAGGGTGAAACGCAAAATCAAGCCTTATGCGTTATCAAAAGTACGGAGGAGCTTATGAGAAAAATCTGCGTGATCACCTTGCTCGCCTGCCTTGCGCTGCTGCCGCTTGCGGGATCGGCGCAAGGGTATCTCACCATCACACAGATGTATGAACAGGTGCCCCAGCGCTGGACGCAGGACTATGAGACCAAGTGGCGCACGGTCAGCATTGATGTGCAGCCCGTTGTGCCGCAGGCTGACAAGCTGCCCATCCTCAAAGTTATACCGGATTTCTGGCTGCCGGATGTCTCCGCCCTTGGAGCTGGCTGGAGCAGCGAAGTGAGCGAGAGGAGCACCTTTTTCGCAGATCTGGACGACGTGGAGCCGGACGCCCGCGAAAAGGGTAAAACGACTACAACCAACTATTACCCTCCCTTTGATATGAATGTTTCTTATGCGCAGAACAGTCCCCTGAAGCTCAATGATGTGATCGATCAAATGCAGCGCATTGTGGGCGCAATGGGTGAAGCCCGGGGGCAATGGCGGTATAGCCGGCCGGAACGCATTCTCATCAATACCACCGTCAGCAAAAAGACAGGCGAACCGCTGTTCCCTGACATCTATACCGTCTGCCTGCAGCAAAAACTGCAGGATATTCCGATCCTTTGCCATGTGCTGTCCGGCGTCGAGGAACCAAAAGACCAGGAGCTGCAGTATTGGGGGGGCCTTACGTTCCGGATTTGCACGCCGGAGGCTATTTCCGTTTTTGGCAAGCAAGTCAGGATAACGGATATGCTGGCCGAGGATGTGCCGCTTTGCGATTTTGCCATGGTCAAATCAGCCATCGAGCAGAAGATACAATCGGGCCATATCCGGAAAATCTTTGATGTGGAGCTTGGATACGCTTTATACAATGAGCCCGGCGTTTCCCGCAAGCCCGGCATGGAATGGCTGAAAACCGCCGTGTTCTACGCCGTCCCCGCGTGGCAGGTGAATTGCTATTATGTGGAAAGCGCCAGGGCGGAGATTCGGGACTATACAAAATGGGATGTGCCCCAGCGCTCCGAGATAGAATACAAAACGCTGATCGTGAATGCCCAGACGGGTGTGGCCCTGGACCGCAGTGATAACCGCAAGGGCTGCGGGGATTACGCCGGGTTCCTCTCCTGGGAGGAGGCGGACGGCAGGGAATAAGAAAAGGGATGCGGCGCGCCTTTCCCTTTCCGCTGTTTTTCCTGCCCTCGCAACGGACGATGCCAAAAAATGCCCTTGCGCCACCTCATCATACAAAATATGATACAATGAAGA
>JAEWWY010000096.1 GCA_023458835.1 Bacillota bacterium | reverse complement strand
GTCCTTGGCCCGGGGCGTTTGTTCCCCAGGCGGGGTATCCATATATAGCAAATCAAATTCCATGGGCAATCCGCTCCTTGATTTTTTCCGCGGTGAGGTGATATTTGAGCGCAATTTCGCCTACGTGGGCCTGACCGTCGGCTTCCGCCCGCATGATCTTGTACAATCGCTTCCCGTCCGCCTTTTGCACCTGCGCCACCATGCTTACGGCATGCCGCAGGCGCAGCCCGTCGATATGCGTCACACATAGGGTATGCGCCCCCGCTCCCATGAGCAGTTCCAGCGCATGCTCCGCCATATCCAATGCGTCCTGGGCGGTAGCGGAGGAAAAAAGCTCGTTGAGGATCACCAGGCTTCCCCTCCCGGCGCCTTGCAGGATGGGCCTGAGCCGTATAAGCTCCTCCTTGAGCTTTCCATTGTCCGCCGTGGCATCCTCCGCCTGGGTGAATTGTGAAAAAATCGCGTTATACAGCGGCAGGCATGCGCATTCGCAGGGAACAGGCAGCCCCAGCGCCGCCAGCACCGCAGCCTGTCCGATGCTCCTTAAAAAGGTCGTCTTGCCGCCCTGGTTTGCGCCGGTGATGACTGTGCCCTTTTCCTCCTCCGTCAAAATAAAATCGTTGGGCACCACTGTTCCGGCGCTGATGGCAAGGGCCAAGTCATAGGCGCCCCCGAGGAAGACCTCCCCCTTCCTGGTGATTTCCGGATAGGCAAAAGCATGGCCGCTGCCGCGCAGCTTTATCATCAAATCCAGGTACAGGAAATAAAACCGCATTTCCTTTACAAAGCGCCCGATAAACGGCTCCGGGAGAATAACGGCTTCCTCCGCGGCCTCGCGCACATCCCGGAAAGCCTTCGGATGCTTTTCCGCCAGCGCCTTCATGATCAGTGCTTCCAAAGGGGAGAGCTCTACCTGCCTGAAAGGGAGTATCTCCATCTGCTTTTCATCCGGCCCCGTGCCCCACCTTGCTTTCATGTCAAAGCACTGATGCAAGGCCTGCGCGTAATCCGCCGTGTCCGCCTCAAAATCCACATGCAGGACGCCTCTGCCCACCCGCAGGCCGTAGGAAATCCGCTCAAGCGCGCTCTTGGCCCTTAAGGCACGCTCCTCCTGCCGCACAAACCGCTCTTCCTTTATATAAGCCCCAGCCGCATCCAGAAAGCGCATGAGGCCTTGGGATTGAATGGACAGCCCGGATGTTTGGTCAAGCAGTTGCCGGATGGCATTACAGTAAGCGGCGGTGCCATCTAGCACATATTTGTCCCGCTGGTTGGGATGGTGCGCCTGCCTGCCATATGCAAGCAGACGCCCTGCTTTTGCCATAGCGTGAAGAAATGCCCTAAAGGCATTGCCGGTTTCCGCATCCTCCAGTGCGCTCATCACTTCCTGGCGGTAGCGCACCATGGCCTCATCGGGACAAAAATGATAAAACAGCTCCCTTAGCTCCTCGTCCGCTTCATGGCACAGCACGGAATCGATAATTTGATCCAGGTTCAGGTCCAGATAAAGCCCCGGGCACAAGGGCGCACCCTGTTTGCTTCCCTGCGGCGCCAAAACAATCTTGTTGCCGCGCATCATATACTTTTCGCTCTTTTTATCATCCGCCCGTTCTGTCAGCCAGGGATGGTTCCTGGCGCGGGCCTCATCCTCCAAAGCAGGGAACAAAATGCTGTAAAATGCCATAGTAGATGCTCCTTATCCGGGCATATCCGCCTGCAAACAGCATAGACCCTGACGCATGTGCAGAGTCAAGAATATCTTTTCTTCCTCTTGATAATGTCCTATAATGAAGGCATAGAATGCGGCAAAGGAAGTTTCGGATATGAAAATGAAAATTGGGGAATTTGCAGCCTTCAGCGATATATCCATCCGCGCGCTGCGCCTGTATGACCGCATGGGGTTATTGAAGCCCTCCCATGTGGACGCCGGGTCCGGGTACCGGTATTATCTTCCCGACCAGCTTCAAACGCTCCATACCATTGTAAGCTTCAGAAAGGTCGGTTTTTCCCTCAAGGAGATCAAGGATATGATATCCGTCCATCCTGACCGGGAAACCGTGATCAAGCGGCTGCGTTTGAAACAGCGGGAAAATGAGCGCACCGTGGCCATATGCCAATATAATATGGAAAACATTCAAAAGATGCTGGACGCGCTGTCCGCCGCCCCCGAAGAGCCGGATGACCAAAGGCAGGCCCAGCGCCTTGCCCGCATCGCCTGCCTGGACAATGACAAGATGGAGCATGAATTTTCCCAGATCCTGTGGCTATAAGCGCGGGTATAAAAGTCCTGGCGCCTGTCCATTGCGCTTTTCCCGGATCGTTGCTATAATGATTCCGACTCGGGCAGGGTGCATTTGAAATATTGCCTGCCAAAGGACGCGTGCCTATGAACAGCCCTGTAGCATCCCCCGTCTATTCCCAGATCGCTTTGGATGTCGCCCTGCGCATTGCAAGGGGCGAGCTGAAGGAAAATACGAAGGTGTACGGCCGTTCCGTCATGGCCTCCGAATACGGCGTTTCCCCTGAAACCATCCGGCGTGCCATGAAGCTGCTGGAGGATATGGAGATCATTGAGGTACGCCACAACAGCGGCGCGGTGATCCTCTCCAGCGAAAAGGCCAGGCTATATGTGGATAAGCATAGCGAGCGGAACGATATCCGCCTTCGGCAAAGGGAATTGAACCAATTGCTTATGCAGCAGGTGGAGCTGGTCCGGCGCATTGAGGATGTGGCCGGCTCCATTGTGCGCATCAACGAGCGCTTTTCAAAAACCACCCCCTTTCCCAATTATGAGGTGGCGCTGCCGGAAGGATGCCCCCTGATTGGAAAAAACTTGGGCGAATTGAAGTTCTGGCAGCAGACGGGTGCCACCGTCATCGCCATCCGGAGAAAGGACAGGATCATCCTCTCCCCCGGCCCCTATGCCGCGCTGGAGGAAAAGGATATCCTGCTGTTTGTGGGGGATCTGAACTGCCCGGGCGCGGTGGGCACATTCCTGACCCAGGGCTATTGAATGCTGTAGTGGGACCCCGGTAGAAAACCGGCGTTTCAGTTTGTCGGCAGCCTGTGTGTTGATGGCTTTTGGATTCGTCATGCTATCATACAAATAAGCATTTGCCGGATAACGTAAAGAGCGGAAAATTTATATCAGGTACGAGAGGCAAACATGCAAACAGGAGATAAAATATCATTTGGCGGCTACGATTGGCGAGTGCTTGACATACAGGACAATACGGCTTTGATGATAACTGAATGCATCATAGAACAGCGTGCTTACCATGACGCTTATAAAGATATAACATGGGCTGACTGCTCGCTAAGAAAATATCTTAACGGTGAATTTTATAACAAGTTCAACGCAACTGATAAATCAAGAATCCTTCCGGTATTGAATAAAAATCCTGATAACCAGTGGTATGGTTCAAAAGGCGGAGCAGATACGCAGGACAGCATATTTTTACTGAGCCTTGAGGAAGTGTGCAAATATTTCGGTGATAGCCGTTCAAAACTGCAAAACCGGGGAAAAAATCAAAGATATTGGTTTGAAAGAAAAGATGAAAACAACAGTAAGCGGTTAGCAAAACTTCTGGGTAAAGAATTTGCCTGGTGGTGGTGGCTTCGGTCGCCCGGCCGCGTGAATGTAAAAGCCGTATACATCTTCGGGACTGACGGCAATATAGGTATCCAAGGCAACAACATATTGAAAGGCAACATCAGCGATGGCAAATGTACAGGCGGCGTTCGCCCCGCTTTGTGGCTGAAGCTGTAATGTACTTTGCATCATAACAATCATGACACGTTGTTGTCTGATTCTTCATGCTATAATGATCACTGATCATGTAAAGTTTGGCAGGAGGTGTTCAAAATGAGCAGGTACGAAGAAGGAATAAAGTTAATCGAGGAAAGATGCGGCAACGGAATAGATAATGTCATCTCTCTCTCAACCATCGCAATGGAACCAAACGCCGAGGGAAAACCCCGTCCTTATATCCGTGATGTAGACGCTTATTATGAAGACGGCGTGTTTTATGTTACTACTTGGGCGAAATCAACCAAAATGCAGCAGATAGCGCAAAACAATGAGGTTGCATTTGCGGTTTGCTTCGAGTGGTTTTCCGGAAATGGAATTGGCGAAAACCTCGGATGGGTGTTAGACCCAAAAAACGCTGAACTGCGGGCCAAGCTTCGTAACACATTTGCCAAATGGTACGACAACGCAAACAATGAGCAGGATGAAAACTGCATTATTCTGGCAATCCGCATCACAAGAGGCACGGTGATCAAAGACCATGGCGCTGTGCGTTACAATATGGACTTTGTGAACAAGGTAGAGACTGAGGAAGGAAAAATCAGGTGAGGCATTCTGCCGCAGCGGATAAGCAGTATCTTTCAATACGTATTATGCCGTGAATATTCAGCCCATACGCAATGTGGGGGGCTGTCGCGTTAGCTGCATAACTGTATAGATATTCATAGGGATGGCATCCGAAGGTTTCCAAAGGGCGACCGGAAAGCCCTTTGGTCGCGTCCGAAGACGCGAAATCCCTCTCATTGAATAACCATATGCAGAATATGCGCTTAGTGCGACAGCCCCTTTTTTCATATCCGTTCCTTCCGCCGCATACATTCCATATGTGTCTGTCTGGAAGGCACTGGTTATTGTCGGTTGACATGTGACAACTTATACTCTATAATCAGGTTGTCACTTTTCGACGAAAGCATTATTTTTGAAAGGATTGATGAGATGATCGAATTCGAGCACGTATATAAAAGCTACGGCCGCAGCCTGATCCTGGACGACCTGAGCCTTCACATCAAGGCCGGGGAGTTCGTGGTATTGATCGGCCCCAGCGGATGCGGCAAAACCACCACATTGAAGGCAATCAACCGCCTGATTGATGCGGACCGCGGCGCCATCCGCATCGGCGGAAAAGATATCAAAGCCCAGGACCCGGTTGCCCTCCGCCGCACCATCGGATATGTGATCCAGCAGATCGGCCTGTTCCCCAACATGACGGTGGAGCAAAACATTGCCGTTGTGCCAAAGCTTTTGAAACAACCCAAGGAAAAATGGCAGGAGGCGGTGCATTCCCTTCTGGAGCTTGTGAATATGCCCTACGATCAGTATGCCAAAAAGTATCCTGCGGAGCTGTCCGGCGGGCAGCAGCAGCGCATCGGCGTGCTTCGGGCGCTGGCGGCCTCGCCGCCCATTGTTTTGATGGATGAACCCTTTGGCGCGCTGGACCCCATCACGCGGGATTCCCTGCAGGAGGAAATCAAGCGCATCCAAAAAAAGCTGAAGAAAACCATTGTGTTCGTCACCCACGATATGGAGGAAGCGCTGCGCCTGGCCGACACCATCGTGTTCATGGACGGCGGCAAGATCGTGCAGACGGCTTCGCCGGAGGAGATGCTCAAAAGCCCCGCCGCGCCCATTGTGCGCAGCTTCCTGGGCCGCCATATGGAAAACGGCAACAACGGCAAGAAGCTGCTGGCGGAAGATTTCATGCGCTCCAAGGTGTACAAGGTATCAAGAAGCGCCCGCACCATGGAATGCATCGACATCATGCAGCGGCGGGACGTCAACTCCCTCATCGTGCTCAACGAGGATGAGACCTACGCGGGCACCGTATGGATCGAGACCATCCATTCCCGGGGGAAGGCGGGCAAGGAGATCGGGGAGCTGGTCACGCCGGATGTGCCTACGGTCCTGCGCGGCACCGATGCCAGGGAAGCCTTTGAAAAGCTTCTGTCCTCCTCGGCCAATTATGTGGTGGTCCTGAACGCCGACAATACGGTGGCCGGCATCATCACCCGCACCAGCACCGCCAAGGCCCTGGGCGAAGCATTGTGGGGGGAGATGCCATCGTGAGCTTTTTTGCCTTTATCGAAAAGAACCAGGCGGAGATTCTGCGCAGCATCGGCCGCCATTTGGAACTGGTGGGCCTGTCGGTGCTGGCGGGGATTCTGATTTCCATTCCCCTGGGCATTTACCTGACCAGGCATCAAAAGCTGGCCGGGCCCGTGCTTGCCCTTGCCGGCATGATCCAGACCATTCCGGGGCTTGTGATGCTGGGGGTTGCGCTTTTGCTCTTTGGCATCGGTATGCTGCCGGCGCTGGTGGTACTGTCGCTGTATGCCATCCTGCCCATCCTCCGCAATACCTACACCGGCATCATCCAGGTGGACCGGGGGTATATCGAAGCCGCCCGGGGCATCGGCATGACGCAGGCCCAGGTGCTGTTCCGGGTGGAGCTTCCCCTGGCCCTGCCTGCCATCATCAGCGGCATCCGCATCTCGGTGGTTTATATCCTGAGCTGGGCCACCCTGGCCGGGCTGATCGGCGCGGGAGGCCTGGGCGATCTGATATGGACGGGGCTTTCCACCTACAACACCAGCTACATCCTGGCGGGGGCCGTTCCCTCGGCCATCCTGGCCCTTGCGGCCAGCGGCCTCATCGGCTTTGCCCAGCGGGCGCTGACGCCACGGGGATTAAGGAGGCGCAGCGCATGAACGTATTTCCCCTGATATTGGAACACATGTATATCGTAATCACGGCCATGGCCATTGCCGCATTCCTCGGCGTGGTGCTGGGCGTAGCCGCCTACTGGGTGAAATGGCTTGCGCCCCTTTTGATGGGTTTGGCGGAAACCATCCAGACCATCCCTTCCCTGGCGCTGCTGGCCATGCTGATGATCCTCCTGGGCCTGGGCAACGCCACTATGATCGCAGGGCTTGTACTGTACGCGCTGCTGCCCATCATGCGCAATACCCATACCGGGCTTACGGGCGTATCCGAATCGGTAAAGGATGCGGCCCGGGGCATGGGCATGTCCAAAATACAGCGCCTCTTCCAGGTAGAGCTGCCCCTCTCCTTCCCCCTGATCTTTTCAGGCCTGAAGCTGGCCCTGGTCAATTCCCTTTCCATCGCGGTGATGGGCGTCCTGATCGGCGCCGGCGGCTTGGGCTATCCCATCTACCGGGGCATTCAAACGCGGCACATCGGCCGCATAGTCACCGGAGCCCTGCCCGTGGTTTTGATGGCGCTGCTCTTTGACGCTTTGATGTCAAGGGTGGAAAAACGTCTGTCAAAGCAGGGCCAAACATAAATCCACAAGGAGGAAAAAACATGAAACACACAAAGAAAATCCTGCTGGCGCTGCTGGTGGCGTCTTTGTTGGCGGTATTCGCCGGGTGCTCACAGCAAAAGTCCGTCACCATCGGCTCCAAGGATTTTGGCGAGAACATTGTGCTGGGCGAGATGCTTGCGCAACTGATCGAGGCCAAAACAGACATCAAGGTGAACCGGAAGCTGAACATGGGCGGCACCTTCGTCAATTTTGAGGCATTGCAAAAGGGCGATATCGACATCTATCCCGAATATACGGGAACAGGCCTCACCGCCCAATTGAAAATGGATGTCATCCCCGATCCGGACGAAGCGTACAAAACGGTCTCCGAGGAATTTCAAAAGCAGTTCAAAATCACGTGGCTTGAGCCCTTCGGCTTCAACAACACGTATACCCTGGCTGTCACCGACGCGGTATATCAGCAGTACGGCGTGGAAACCTACAGCGATCTGGCCGCTGTGGCGGGGGAGCTTGTATTCGGCGCCGAGCATGAATTCTTTAACCGGCAGGATGGCTTTGACGGCCTGGTGGCCCTGTACGGCATCACCTTCAAGGGCGAGCCGAAAAAGATGAATGTGTCGCTGAAATATCAGGCCATCGGCAGCGGCGATATGGATGTCACCGACGCCTTTGCCACCGACGGCCCCATCCGCCAGTACAACCTGAAGGTGCTCAAGGATGACAAGAACTTCTTCCCGCCCTACTATGCCGCGCCCATCATCCGCACCCAGACGCTTGAAAAGTATCCCGAGCTGAAGGATATTTTGAACTCCTTGTCCGGCCTGCTCGATGACGCGGCCATGACGGAGCTCAATTACAAAATCGATGTGGAGGGCCAGGAAGCGGAAACCGTGGCGAAGGAGTTCCTTACCGCAAAGGGCCTTCTCCAATAACAGCCGCGCATGGCGTTCCTTCGAATACCTCCCTGTCCATGCAGCCCGCCGTGTTTCGGCGGGCTGTGCCTTTTGGTACGGGTCGTTAGCCCTGGTAAAGCCTTCGGCGGGTGACGCGCTTTTCCAGCATGGATACGCCGTAATACATAACCCCTGCCAGCGTGCACAGTATCACTACGCTGCTCATTAC
>JAEWWY010000095.1 GCA_023458835.1 Bacillota bacterium | reverse complement strand
GTAATAGACCGTGCTTTCCTTGATCCTCACAAGCTTGCAGATGTCACGGATGGATACCGCGCTGAATCCCTTGATGGAGAACAAATCCAGCGCCGTGCTTTGTATTCTTTGCTTCGTGTTGATGTATATCGCCTCCCATGAATCTAACAGTTGTTAGGCTCATTTTATCTAACAATTGTTAGATTGTCAAGGGTGGCTGCACCTCATCCGGCGCTGCGCGCCACCTTCCCCTCAAGGGGAAGGCTTGACCTGCGCATCATGCAGGCGTTTTCATCCCTTGAGGTGATACCCGCTATCGTTCCTAAAACAGCGCAAAAGGACCGCCCATCGGACGGCCCTTTTGCGCTAAAGTGATTATTTCATGGCTTATTGCGCCATTTTCTTGTAGGTCTCCAAACGCCGGGCAGCATCCTTCTCCGCATCGGCGAAGAGCTTTTCGGCGGTATCGGGGAACATCTTGACAAGAGAGGTGTAGCGGGTCTCGCCCTTCAGGAATTCCTGGTAGCTTTCAGTGGGATCCTTGCTGTCCAGGATGAAGGGGTTCTTGCCCTGGTCCTGCAGATCAGGATTGTACCTGTACAGCGGCCAGTAACCGGTGGCAACGGCCTTGCGGATTTCAGCCTGGGAGTAGGCCATGTTGATGCCGTGGTTGATGCAGGGAGAATAGGCGATGATGAGGGAGGGGCCCTTGTAGGCTTCCGCCTCGGTCATGGCCTTCAAAAGCTGGGCGGGGTTGGCGCTCATGGCGACGGCAGCCACATAGACGTAGCCGTAGCTCATGGCCATCAGGCCCAAATCCTTTTTGCGGGTGCGCTTGCCGGCCGCGGCGAACTTCGCCACAGCGCCGGTGGGGCTGGCCTTGGAGGCCTGGCCGCCGGTGTTGGAGTACACTTCGGTATCCATGACCAGCACGTTCACATCCTCGCCCTGGGCCAGCACATGGTCGAGTCCGCCGTAGCCGATGTCATAGGCCCAGCCGTCACCGCCGAAGACCCAGATGGACTTCTTGACAAGCTGGTCGGCATTCTTGTAGATTTCCTTGCACAGATCGTCGCAGTCGCAACCGCAATCCTTGCAGTCGGTGACGAGCTTCAAAAGCGCTTCGGAAGGAGCCTTGCTGGCTTCGCCCTCGTCCTTGCTATTCAGCCATGCTTCGCAGATGGCCTTGGCTTCGCCGTCTACCTTTGCGCCAAGCTCGCTAACCAGCTCAGCCAGCTTTTCACGCCGCTGGGCGGTGGCCAGATGGAAGCCGTAGCCAAACTCGGCATTGTCCTCGAACAGGCTGTTGGCCCAAGCGGGACCATGGCCCTTGTCGTTGACGGTATAGGGAACGGTGGGGGCAGAGCCGCCGTAAATGGAAGAGCAACCCGTAGCGTTGGCGATGATCATCCTGTCGCCGAAGAGCTGAGTGACCAGCTTGATGTAAGGCGTTTCGCCGCAGCCTGCGCAGGCACCGGAGAACTCAAACAGGGGCTTCAAGGCCTGGCTGTTCTTGACGGTAGCCTTGTTGGTGATGGTAGTAATTTCGGGCACCTTCCTGGCAAACTCCCAGAAGGGCTCCTGGAATTTCTGGCTTTCCAGGGGTTCCATCTCCAGGGCCTTGGTCTTGGCCGGGCAAACTTCATAGCAGTTGCCGCAGCCGGTGCAGTCCATGGGGCTGATCTGGATGCGATACTGCATGCCCGCAAATTCCTTGCCCGTGGCAGCCTTGGTAACAAAGCCCTCGGGGGCATCCTTCATCATGGCTTCGGGCACATAAATGGGCCGGATCACCGCATGGGGGCATACCAAAGCGCAGGTGTTGCACTGGATGCAGTTTTCGGGGATCCACTTGGGGACCTTCACCGCGATGCCGCGTTTTTCATACTTGGTGGTGCCGGTGGGCACAATGCCTGCGGGATCGAACGCGGAAACGGGCAGCTTATCGCCTTCCTGGGCCAGGATGGGGGCGATGAACTCATGGAAGTATGGGGTGGCTTCAACCTTTACAGGCTCGGCGCCGGCGGTGGCGTTTGCCCAGGATGCGGGCACAGGCACTTCCTTCAAGCCGGAGATGGCGATGTCGATGGCGTCATAATTCTGCGCAACGACCTTGTCGCCCTTTTTGCCGTAGGTTTTCTTGGCGTAGCTCTTCATGTACTTGTCGGCCTCTTCGTAGGGGATTACGTTGGCCAGTTTGAAGAACGCAGCCTGCATGATGGTGTTGATGCGGCCGCCCATGCCTACCTTGGAAGCAAGATCAATGGCGTCCACAGTATAGAAGCGGGCCTTTTTCTTGGCCAGAAGGCGCTTCATCTTGGCGGGGAGCTGATTTTCCATCTCCTCAGGGCTCCAGGGGCTGTTCAAAAGGAACACGCCGCCCTCCTTCAGGGAGGAAACCATATCGTACAGCACCACGTAAGCGGGGTTATGGCAGGCCACAAAGTCAGCCGCGTCGATCAGATACGTGGACTGGATGGGCTTTTTGCCAAAGCGCAGATGGCTTACGGTAAGGCCGCCGGACTTCTTGGAGTCGTAGGCGAAGTAGCCCTGGGCGTACATATCGGTGTGGTCGCCCAGGATCTTGATGGAGTTCTTGTTGGCGCCAACGGTGCCGTCGGAGCCCAGGCCGTAGAATTTACAACTGACGGTTCCCTGGGGAGCGGCGTTGATCTGCTCGCCCAGCTTCAGGCTGGTAAAGGTCACGTCGTCTTCAATGCCCACGGTGAAATGATTCTTCATTTCGCCGGCCAGGTTGTCGTACACGGCCTTCACCATGGTGGGGGTGAATTCTTTGCTGCCAAGGCCATAGCGGCCGCCCACAACAGCGATTTGCCTGCCGGCTTCGGCCAGCGCGGCGCGCACGTCGGCATACAGGGGCTCGCCCAGGCTGCCCGCTTCCTTGGTGCGGTCCAGCACGGCAAGCTTTTTGCAGCTCGCAGGAATGGCATCAATAAAACGGGTGAGGCAGAAGGGGCGGTAGAGGCGGACCTTGATCAGGCCCAGCTTTTCGCCCTGCTTGTTTAAAAGATTGATGGTCTCCTCAATGGTCTCGCAGGCGGAACCCATGGCGATGATAACGCGATCGGCATCCGGTGCGCCCACGTACTGGAAGGGCTTGTAGCTGCGGCCGGTGAGCTTTTCAACGTCCTTCATGACTTCTTCCACGATACCGGGCACGGCATCGTAGTACTTGTTGGCCGCCTCGCGGTTCTGGAAATAAATATCGGGGTTCTGCGCGGTGCCGCCCTGGTGGGGATGCTCGGGGTTTAAGGCGCGGGCGCGGAATTCATCGATCTTTTTAAAGTCAACCAGCTTTGCGATTTCGCTGTATTCGATGCCGTCGATTTTCTGAATCTCGTGGCTGGTGCGGAAGCCGTCAAAGAAATGGAGGAAGGGCACGCTGGCCTTCAGCGTGGCCAGGTGAGCCACCAACGCCATATCCATGGCTTCCTGTACGCTGTTGGAAGACAGCATGG
>JAEWWY010000094.1 GCA_023458835.1 Bacillota bacterium | reverse complement strand
TTTATCAACATTTAGAGGTATAATAATAAAGACAGTAGCTTCGGGCCAGCTTGGCCCGAAGTGTTTGATATGGTTTAGCCGGCCTGATCTACAGCTCGGATTTGAGCGCACATTGGAAATCATTTGTTCAACACCGGGCTGGCACATTTTTTGCTTGTTAAGAGGGACGTACTTCCATGCAGCATCCAAACATAACAATGGTTTTTAGGGATAACGACAGCCCCATCATGCAAAACGGCATACCCGTAAAAATGCTCATCGCCTGCTTTTTTTCATGCATTTTGGGTATTATCCTGATGGCACTGCTGTCCCATTACCTGTTGGTTTTGGCATTCGTTTGTATTCTCATATGTGTCTGCATCACAACCCCACTATTTGCGGCTGGTAAGATCGGCATCAACACGGCCTGTCTCGCGCCAATATCGCTTCTATGCTTTGTATATACCCCACTCAGTTGGTTCACCTTTGATGGGCTTCTAGGCTGTACACCGTATCTTTCGATCCTTTTTATCACAATGATTACGCTTACATATTATCGTAGGATTCAGGCATTCATGCTCTCCCTTTACGGCTTGCTGATGCTGGGGCTTATCATTATTTGGCTGACCACATGGCCAGGCGCAAAAGATATGGAGCAGATCATCAACATTCTGGTGGCATATGTGCTTACCGCGGCGCTCATCGTTTGTACGGTAGAGGGTGTCAAGCGAAAGAATATGGAGATTAACAAGCATATAACGGATCTTTCCCTGCGGGATGCCCTAACAGGGCTGTTAAACCGCCGGGCGATTGATCAGGCTTTTGGCAGGCTGGAAGGGGCCTTTAAAAATGAGGGCTCCGAATACGCGGTGATCATGCTGGATGTTGATAAACTTAAAAGCATTAATGATCTTTATGGACACATTTTGGGCGATTCAGTGCTCAACAGTATCGCCGTATCTATTCAGAAAAGTATACGTGCGGAGGATTATGCATTTCGTTTCGGTGGAGACGAATTCTTGCTGATACTCCCCAATGTGAACAACGATACCGCTGCTCAGGTATGCGCGCGTATTGAAGCGGCGCTGCGCGAGGTACAGGGGTATACTTTTCCATTATCAGTAAGCAAAGGCTGCGCCTTGCGTTCGGAAATTTCGGGCATCGCAAAAATGCTGGAATTAGCCGATCAGCGCATGTACGAAGCAAAGCGCAGCCGGAGCAATGACGGCGGCTTCTCCAAAGGGGAAAACACAACCAAATGATCCCGCTGATTTTCTCGAAGGATGCAACTGCATCAGGGCACACCGAACAAAGGAAAAAGGGAGGCAAATCAACAATCAGTCAATGTATGCAATTTTGCTGGACTTGATCGTGTTGATTCCGCCCTCTTGGCTGAATAAAGGATTGCCGGCATCCATCCCGCCAAAATACACGTATTCCCGCTTGATCGCAATATAGTTGCCCAGCATAAAAATCGGAATGAACTGCATTAGCGGGTTGATGTGGTCATGCTCTGTCGCCGGCAGCGTACAGACAGAAACGCCCTCAATAAACTCGCCCTGGCCTGCGTCGGTAACCACAAGAACATTTCGGTCAGACTTTTGCATGGAGCCGATGGTTTCAACCGTTCTGGAGAAGGACGCGCAGTTTTTGGAGGCAACACAAATCATCCCCAGCTTATCCCTGTTGGTTTGAAAGTAATCGATATGGCACCAATCCTCGGAATCATTCAGGCAGTTAAGCGAACCGCAGAGCTCAAAGAACTTTGCCGAACCAAGGTACGCCGTTGCAAAATCGCTTCCGCCTCCCACAAAACCATATCCCAAATGGTCCTTCCACTGGCCCGCAAGCGCGAACATCTGATCATCCACCCTGGCAAGCACTTCTTCGGCGCATACAGCATTCACATAGCTTTGAATTTCTTCCCTTTGCGCATTCGCTTCATCCCGCGTGATCGCACCGAACAGCAAACCGGCCTTAACGCCGAACCTGTCGTTGATCCAGCCAAGGATAAGGCTGCACAGAATGCCGCCCAGGCTCAGGAGCATACCGGCATGGACGCCGAAGTCGATGGTAATGGATACCATTCTGGGGCTGGAAGTTGAAGAATTCTATCGGAAGATCAATGTGGATATCGCCTTTCTCAGCAGCACCGGCGTTCATAACTGTGCAGGGCTTACACTTTCTTACCCTATACAGTTGCTGGTCAAAAAGGCTGCTGCCGAATGTGCAGACAAGCGCATTGCGGATGTGTCTTGTGACTGGCATGACATCGATATCCTGGTTATGGTCAAGACTGACGAGAACGAAGCGCAACTGGATCGCATTGCGAAACAGGGTGTTGATATTGTTTTGGCATGATACACTTCAATGAAATAGGTTTGAATGAAAAGGGATGCAATCGCCGGATAAAGCGGCGCACATCCGAGATGGTATGGACCAGTCTTGAATCGAGAGGCGTGATATGTAAAGAAAAGCGCCATGCATTCTCAGAAGGAATAGTGGGCAAGAATAAGCTGATTGAATGGGAGATATGCCGTGGATACAAACTTTTTGCCGGTCATTTGGCCGGAAGACAAATTGCCGCAGGATGCCGGTGCATATGAGCAATGCGAAATATGTACCCCAAGATCGCGCATCATTTGGGGGGAAGGAAATCCAAAGGCGCCTGTTGTCATTATTTTGGACAATCCCGGCGCCCGTGAAGACAGGGAGGGCAAGGAATATGTCTGCGGGACGAGACAGACGTTGCAGACGGCTTTGCATCATGCCAATCTTGCAGCGGAAGATGTCTATTTAACGTATCTTTTGAAATGCAGGCCCCTTCGCGCGTATCACAAGGAGGAGGTCAAGGCCTTCAGCATGCCCTTTCTTGCCCGGCAGATGAAAGCAATGCAGCCCAGGATCATCGTTTGCCTGGGGGATGTCGTCGTCCAGGCGCTGTTTGGCGAGATGGATGCCCATGTAAAAAACATGAGGGGGACATGGCATGCCGTACTGGGGCATCCTTGCGCCGTCTCCTACCACCCG
>JAEWWY010000093.1 GCA_023458835.1 Bacillota bacterium | reverse complement strand
TCAAACCGCCGGCGTTGATCCACAGGGTCATTGAGCTCCGAAAAAGCGTTGCCCATCTCGCGGCAGGTAATAAAGTACTCAAACCGCTCGGTCATATCCGGCTCGTCCTTTTTGCGCTTGGCCAAAGGCGAGATGGATACGGGATGGTCAATGATGAAGGTGGGCTGAATCAGCTTGTCTTCCGCAAACTCGTCAAACAGCGCGGCAAGGCAGTCGCCCTTTGTGGCATTCTTCTCCACAAATACGTCCCGGCGCTTGCAAACCTCCCTGGCAGCCGCGTCATCCGCCCAAGTGTAATAATCCTCGCCGCTATGGGTCTTCACAGCCTGGGCCATGGTGATCCTGGGCCAGGGCGCCTTCAAATGGATGATCTGGCCCTGATAGGGCACCTGGGTGGTGCCCAGGACCTTCAGCGCCACATGCTCGTACAGCTCTTCCACCAGGCGCATGATCTCGTGATAATCGGCGTACGCCTGGTACGTTTCAATGGAGGTAAACTCCGGATTATGGGTGGTATCCATCCCCTCATTGCGGAAGATGCGCCCGACCTCGTACACCCTATCGAAACCGCCCACGATCAGGCGCTTCAAATACAGCTCCGTTTCGATGCGCAGAAACATGTCGATGTCCAGGGTGTTATGATGAGTCTTGAAGGTACGGGAAGCCGCCCCCGTCTCAATGGAGTGGAGCACAGGCGTATCCACTTCCAGATATCCGCGGCTGTCCAGGAACTCCCGGATGGCGCTTAAAATCCTGGAGCGGGTGCGGAACACATCCCGCACCTCGCGGTTGACGATCATGTCCACATACCGCTGGCGGTAGCGAAGATCCGTATCCTTGAGGCCATGGAACTTTTCAGGCAGGGGCTTCAATGATTTGCTCAGCAACGTGATTTCCGCGGCATGCACGGAAATTTCGCCTTTTTGGGTACGGAACACGATGCCCTTGATGCCCAGCACATCGCCGATGTCGTAATTTTTGAAATCGGCATAGGCCTCTTCGCCCACATCGTCCCGCTTTACATAGATTTGGATTTCTTCCCAAGCATCCAGCAGATGGGCAAAAGACGCTTTGCCCATGATGCGCCGGCTGATCATGCGGCCGGCGATGGACACGGTTTGGGGCGTTGATTGCTTTTCCCAGTTTTCAAACTGCGCAAAGATCTCGCGGCTTGCATGGGTCACATCAAAGCGGGTGATATCATAAGGATTCTTGCCCGCCGCCTGCAAAGCGCTCAGCTTTTCGCGGCGTATCCGTTCCTGTTCGCTCAGGTCCAGCTCATTATCCTGCGGGATGTTCTTGTCTTCCGTCATGAGGGGCCCTCCTTGGGGATCATATTACTGCCGCCGGATATCCAGCACCTGATACCGCAAAGAACCGCTGGGTGTTACGGCCGTCACGGTTTCGCCCTTTTTTGCTTCCAGCAGGGCCCGGCCCACCGGGCTCTCGCTGGAGATCCGCCCGGCATAAGGATCACTTTCCCGCGCGCCTACGATGGCATATTCATCCTCGTCCCCGGTATCGGTGTCCTTGACGCGCACGACGGTGCCGATGCCCACCCGGTCGGTGGAGATATCGTCATCCTCGATGATAATGGCGGTACGAATGATGTTTTCCAGCTCGCTGATCTGGCTTTCAAGCGCAGCCTGTTCCTTTTTCGCCTCGTCATACTCAGCGTTTTCGCTCAAATCGCCAAAGCCGCGGGCCACCGCGATCTGCTCGGCGATCTGGTTGCGCCGGACCGTGATCATATAATCCAGCTTCTTTTCTAATTCCTCATAACCTTTGCGGGTAAACTCATTTTCCCTGTGCTTTTTTTGTTGGTCCGTCATTGCTTTTTCTCCTTTCCTGATCCGCCGGAAACTCCCTTTTGGAGCCCGGGCGGTGGAAGAAAATGAAGATGCACCTGTCCCCTTGCTTGCGCGTGGCGGTGCATTCCTTCTGCTTTCATATACAGTTTGCCTGCAGCAACTGATATGCCGAATGCATTATACTGTATCTGCCTGCAATTGTCAATGATTAGGCATGAAGCCCTCAAAGATTTGCAGATCATAGGTTTGTGCGGCTTTCGCCATCGCCTGGGGGCTGCGCACCGTCCATGCCACCCAAAGGGGGCGGAAGAGGCGCCTTAGCAAAAAGATGCTGGCATTTTTGTCCTGACGGATATCATAGGCGATAAAATCCGGCCTGGAAAGCGCGTTGAGCAGCAGATATTTCAAGGCCGCCTGCTGGTAAACGGGCGTCTCCCGCGTGATAACGCCGGATGCAAGCTGTCCCCTTACTACCTGCGGCGCGTTCTTTTTGAACCAGCGCATGGCCAGCGGATGAAAGGATTCCACACAATACGGGCCGTTATACCGGGATAGCAGAGCGTTTACTTCTTTGGCCAGGCGGTTCACATTGCTATAATGCTTGATTTCCACAATCAGCGGCACGCGGCCGGCCACCAGCTCCAGCACGTTCGCAAAAAGCGGGATGTGCTCGTTTGTTCCAAGCAGCGTATGTTTCAAAGCATCTTCATAGGAAAGCTCAAAAAGGCATGCATCCGCGCCGCACATGCGCTTTAGGGTCTGGTCGTGAAAAACGGCCACTTTCCCATCGGCCGTGAGCTGCACATCCAGCTCTATGCCATAGCCTGCTTCCACCGCCCTTTGGAAGGCTGCCAGGGAATTTTCCGGCACCCCGCCCCCGTTGTCGAAAAGCCCGCGGTGGGCATACTGGAAGCCCCGCAGGCTGGAAACATCCTTCCCGCGCCTGCCGGGCGCGATCAAAAACACATACAGCGCTATGAGGGAAAGGAGGATAATCAACACCCAAACCATGGCTCAATCCTCCGTCTGGAAGGCTTCCAGCTTGCTTCGCGGCTTTTCGGGCCTGCTGTCGCCATGCTTTGTTAGGCTGATGGTGATAAAGGCGAGCGCTACCATCACCGCAGCATAAGGGAACAGCGTCCAATACCCCACGTACTGCAAAAGGAAGCCCGATACAATGGGCGTCACGATCTGGGCGGCCATGGAGAAGGTGTAATAGTAGCCCGTATACTTGCCTACACTGGCGCCGCGGCTTAATTCTACCACCATGGGATAGCTGTTCACATTGATGAAGGCCCAGGCGCAGCCCACCAGCGCGAACATCACATACAGCGCAGGCGTGAAGGCTGAAAATACCGTGCCGGATGCAAAGCACAGGGACAGGAGGATGATGCCGGATTGGATCATGCGCTTGCGGCCGAACCTGGCGGAAAGAATGCCCACCGGCAGATAGGATGCGATAGCGCCTATCGTAGCCACCATGATGCAGGAGGCAGCCGCACCCGGGCCCATATTCCACATTTCCTGGGCATACTTTGAAAAGGCGGTGGTCACGGCATTATAACCCATGAACCACAAAAACACCGAGGTCAAAATGAGCAGCAAGCTTTTCAGCAGCGCCGGGGGCAGCTTTTCGGCCCCGCTTTCCGTCAGTTGGGCAGCCTGCTCCGTTTGGGGGTCAACGCCATAGTGGATATCCTCCATCTGCTTGACCAGCCTGCGCTCCCGGACAGCCAGCACCAATGCCGCGACCGCCGCCGCCATAAAGGCGGCTACCGCCATGAAAACAGCGGTGTAATCCACCCGGAAGCTGCCCTCCGCCGGCTTTTTCACAAGGACTTGGATGGCCGCCAGGGAAAACACGCCGCCCCGCG
>JAEWWY010000092.1 GCA_023458835.1 Bacillota bacterium | reverse complement strand
CCTTTGCCCAGGTCATTGATCGCAACACGCTGAAGAAGCGGGTATGGGAGCGGGGGATTGGGGAAACATGGGCCTGCGGCACAGGGGCGTGCGCCGTGGCCGCCGCGGCGGTGCGGTGCCGACTGGCCGACAAGGATACGGATATCTCCCTGCGGTTGATCGGCGGGGAACTGGTGATCCGCTATGATGAGGAAGGACTCTTGATGACCGGGGACGCGCAAAAGGATTTTGAGGGGGATATTGAGATCTAGAATGAACAGTGCGGTTTACGCACACACTTGACGGGATGGAAGAATGGGATTATCATGCAATGCGGGCACTAAAAATGGTGCCATAATCAAGCATGAAAATGGAAAGGACCCGTGGATGAATAAGCGCGTTCTTGGCAATTCCCTGATATATACCGTCAATGATCTGTTGTTGAAGGCATTCACTTTTTTCCTGCTGCCTCTTTATACGGCTTACCTTTCCACCGAGGATTACGGCACCACCAACCTGATCAACAGCTTTACCCAGGTATCCAGCTATATCATCGTATTTTCCCTGTTCATGTCGGTTTCCCGTTTTTATGTGGAGTACAGGGATGACAAGGAAAAGGTCAAGCGGTATTTCGGCACCATGATCCTTTTCTCTTTTGTGTCGGGCTTTGGTTTTTTGCTGTTGTTCGTAGGCTTCAACAAGGTTCTGACAGCCCTGGTCTTTGAAGGCATCCCCTTTTTCCCTGTGGTGCTGGTGGCGCTCCTGGGGCTGGTCTTTGCTTGTGTATACACCATGTATTCCCGCATTTTGTATGCCATGCAGGACGCGAAAAGGATCGTTATCACCAGCATGTCCTTCTTTTTCGTGCAGTTTGGGTTTACCTTTTTGCTGGTGGTAAAGATGGATATGGGCGCCTATGGCGTTCTTTTGTCCACCATGATCACCAACATCCTGTTTTGCACCTTCGTGATCATCGATCTGACGGCGAGAAGGCTGATCACCTTCTGTATTGATCGTGCCATTTTGAAGGAAACGCTGCTGTACTCCATTCCCATCATCCCGCACAATATTTCCACCAACATTGCCCAGCTTGTATCCAGGGTGTTCATCAACAGATGGTTCGAGCTGTCCGTAGTAGGGCTGTTCGGTCTGGCAAGCCAGTTCGGCACGCTGACGGATATTGCCCAAAGCTCCATGAACGCCGCGTTTCAGCCCTGGTTCTTTTCCCAGCTCAAGGAGGGAGGCGCGGAGAAAGGCGCCTCCGCCCGGCAGATGGGGTATACCATCGCCTGGCTCAGCGGCCTGATATTCCTTCTGATCGCCCTGTTTTCCCAGGAGGTCATCCTTCTTTTTCTGAACCCCACTTACCGGCAGGCCTGGACGGTGGTGCCGCTGTGCGTGGTGACCTTCGCTGTGAAAAGCGCATATTACCCGTATATCAATCTTTTGCTCTACGAAAAAAAGGCCAGCCGCCTGGTGTTCATTACCACAGTCAGCTCCAGCCTTCTGAACATCGGCCTTTCAGCCATGCTGATCCCCTGGCTTAACATGTATGGTTCCGCCCTGGCGGATATCATCGCCATGGTCCTGCGGGTGATTATCGCAGTCATCATCGCCAGAAAATTCAATATTGTAGGGTTCCGCTTTACCGTGTTTGCCAAAATCGTATTGATCGTTGCGCTGCTGTCCGGCGTTGGGCTGTATCTGAGCTACACCCAATGGATGTATTCGGTCAGCCTGCTCAATATCCTGCTTAAGCTGCTGGTGGTCGCGGCCTATGTGGGATTCGTGGCCTATGCCAACCGGCAGATGCTGAAAAGATATTGGAAGGGTTGGAAGGCGAAAAGGGTATAATTAATATACACTCGGATTCATCCCCTGTGTTTTTCCCGCAGCTTGATTCCTGCGGCGATCCACTCCGGCGCATAGGAGGAGGCAAAGCCTTCGGGCGCGGGCCGTTCATCCAGCCGGCCGATCTTTTCCCCAATGGCGATGCACCTGTCCGTATATTCCGGCATCCGGATGCCGATCTCGCAAAGGCAGCGGTTCATGGCTTCCTGCTTCAGCTTTCCGGCATTTTTCATATTGCTTTCAATGTCGGTCAAAATCCTGTCAATCGACAGGGATAGGTGCTTGCCCGATATGATTTGATCAATCAGAAGGTCCCAGCCTGCCCGGCCCAGGGAGGCTGTATTTGAACGGACCCACTTTTGCTTGAAAATTTTTGCGAAGGGAATGCTTTTGAGCGTATTGAATGCAAGCTCGTCAATCAGGGGGGCGTAGGATAGGGGAATCACCATATTTTCGGCCTGCTCAATGGGGATCCTGGAAGCGTCCATGATCATGCTGGCCAGAAGCATGGCATCCGTATTGCCTGTCTCCCACAGCTTTATGGCAAGCGGATGGTCCACCGTGAGCTCTTTTGCCAAATTTCTCAACTGCACCATGCCCACGCCGAACTGGTTTCCGCCCGCACCGTTTTTCAGGTTGTATCTCCATCTGGAATCAGTACCCAGGCTTTTCAGAATGCCCATGACCTCCTCGAAAGTTTTCGCCATACGCACCTCCATAAAGCATTAAGATTCTTCTTCCGGCCAAAGCGTATAAAGCTCTTCAGCCATCAGCTTTTCCGCCTGCCCGTCTGTCCAGGTATCCATAAGGGATAACACCTCAGGCGCATCCTTTTCCCGAATGAGCAGCGTGCTTAAGACCGCAGTGGAAAACTCGGTCTTTTCCAGCACCACCGGCTGGTTTTTCAGGTGGTGCAGCACCTTGTCCCACTGGGGATAGGCGACCTCCACCCACCAGCGCTGGCTTTTTTCCATCACCGCCACCTGTGCGGCGGTGATGGCCAGGGCGCAGGTGTGGCTGTAAGCCCGGACAAGCCCGCCCGCTCCTAACAATATACCCCCAAAATACCGGGTTGCCACAACGCACACATTGACTATGCCCCGGGCGCGTATCACTTCCAGTATGGGCATGCCGGCGGTACCGCCCGGTTCCCCATCGTCGGAATAGCGGATGACACCGGCATTCTGCCCGATCACGTAGGCGAAGCAGTTGTGGGTGGCATCCCGGTGTTCCTGCCGTATGCGCTGCAAAAACGCCAAAGCCGCCTCCTCATTGTGGGCGGGGGCGGCGTGGCCGATGAAGCGGCTTTTGTTGATGATATATTCGTCACTGGCCGCTTGTTTTACGGTCTTGTAGGAATTCATCCCTTGAGCACCAGGCGGCAGTAATTCTTTTTGCCCTTGCGCAGGAGCAGGCCGTCGGCCGCGATTGCTTCCGCCGGAATGCGGTATTCGATGTCCGTTACCTTTTCCTCGCCAACGAGGACCGCGCCTGATTGCACCATCTTCCGGGCCTCGCCGCGGCTTGCGCACAGGCCGCACAACGCCAGGAGGGTGGTGAGGCGGTTGTCTTCCTGCAGTTGCGCTTGCGTTGCCTCAAAGCTGGGCACGTGCTCGCTGTCGGCGCCGCCGCTAAAAAGGGCCTGGGCGGCGTCTTGTGCCTTTTGGGCCTCCCCTTCGCCGGGGATGAGCTTGGTGATTTCAAAGGCCAGCATCCGCTTGGCCTCGTTGATGGCGGAGTCCTGCAAGGCGCCCAGGCGGCGGACCTCCTCCATGGGCAGGAAGGTGAGCAGTGCCAGGCACTTTTCCACATCCTGATCATCCACGTTCCGCCAATACTGGTAGAAATCAAAGGGCGAGGTACGCTCGGCGGAAAGCCACAATGCGCCCGATTCCGTTTTGCCCATCTTTTTGCCGTCGTGGGTCATCAGCAGCTTAAAGGTAAGGGCGAAGGCATCCTCCTGCTCCTTGCGGCGGATGAGGTCGGCTCCGGCCAGGATGTTGCTCCACTGGTCGTCGCCGCCCATTTGCAGCCGGCAGCCGTAGTCTTTGAACAGGCGCAGGAAGTCGTAGCCTTGCATCAGCATATAGTTGAACTCCAGGAATGTGAGGCCCTTTTCCAGCCGCTGCTTGTAGCACTCCGCCGTCAGCATGCGGTTGACGGAAAAAAGGGAGCCGATCTCCCGCAGGAAGTCCACGTAGTTCAGATGCAGCAGCCAATCGGCGTTGTTGACCAGCAGCGCCTTGCCGTTGGAAAAATCGATCAGCCGGGCCAACTGGCCTTTTATGGCCTGGGCGTTTTGGGCGATGTCTTCTTTGGAGAGCATTTTGCGCATGTCCGTTTTGCCGCTGGGATCGCCCACCATGGTGGTGCCGCCGCCGCATAGCGCAATGGGGCGGTGCCCGGCTTTTTGCAGGTGCGCCATGGCCATGATGGGGATGAAATGGCCCACATGCAGGCTGTCGGCAGTGGGGTCAAAGCCCACATAGTAGGTGACCTGCTCCCGCTCCATCAGCTTGTACAGGTCCTCCTCAAAAGTGATTTGGGCGATAAAGCCCCGTTCCTTCAAAATATCAAGAATATGCATACCATCGTCCTCCTTCGATCATATGGCCTCTGAAATGACCTGCTTCAAAATACCCATGCCCTCGCGGATCTTTTCAATGGGGCTGTTGGAAAAGTTGAGCCGCATGGTGTTTTGGTGGCCGCCCTCGGCGAAGAAGTGGGTGCCGGGCACATAAGCCACCTTCCGCTCCACGGCCTTGTGCAAAAGCGCGGTGGTATCGACGCCCTCCTTAAGCTCCGCCCA
>JAEWWY010000091.1 GCA_023458835.1 Bacillota bacterium | reverse complement strand
GCGCGTTGTTGAAGCAAATGTCCCGTACCATGTTTTTCAGGAATGGAACATCGTTTGGATATTCGCCGTTTTCCACCCAGGCGCCGATAACGTCGCACAGGATGCGCCGGAAGTATTCGTGCCTGGGGTAGCTGACAAAGGAGCGGCTGTCGGTGAGCATGCCCACGAACCGGCTCAAAAGCCCAAGGTTGGCAAGGGTTTTCATTTGCTCCGCCATGCCGTCCCGCTGATCCAGGAACCACCAGGCGGAACCCATCTGGATTTTGCCGGGAATGCCCGACTGCTGGAAATTGCCCAGCATGGTGCCGATCACCGCGTTCGCCGCGGGGTTCAGGCTGTAGAGGATGGTTTTGGGCAGGCTGTCCTTTGCGTCCTGGGCGTCCAGCAGGCGGGAAAGGCTATGGGCGATGGGCTCATCCAGAATGGAGTCAAAGCCCACATCCGGCCCATAGGTATGAAATATGCGGCTGTTGTTGTTGCGCATGGCGGCGATGTGGTACTGCTGCACCCAGCCCCGCCTGTGATACATGCCGCCCAGGGCGGTAAGCAGTGCCGTGCGGTAATGGGCCGCATCCTCCGTGGATACGTGTTCCCCCTCCAGGCCGTCCCGCAAGGCCCGGTCGGCCTTCTTCATCTTCACATCCGCGAAAGGCACCGTATCCAGCCCATGGTCGGATACGCGGCATCCGGCCTCGTGGAAGAAATCCACCCGCTTTTCCAGCGCGGCGATCACATCTTCCGTGCTATGTATGGCTGTGCCCGAAACGCTGCCCAGCTTGCCGATATATTCCTGAAAGCCGGCCCGTTCCACGTTCACCGCCTTGTCGGGCCGGAAGGCCGGGAGCACCCTGGCGTGAAGCGCGCCCTCCTGTGCAATTTGCTTATGCCAGCACAGATCGTCGATGGGGTCATCGGTGGTGCACAGCGTGTCCACCCGGAATTTGTCTATCAGCCCCTGGGCCCGGTAATCCTCCGTGGCCAGGAGGGCATTGCATTGTTCCCAGATCTCCGGGGCGGTATCTTCGTTCAGGACCGCATCGATGCCGAACACCCTTTTCAGCTCCAGATGCGTCCAGTGGTACAGCGGGTTGCCAATGGCGTGGGGCAGCATCCTGGCGTAGGCGAAAAACTTGTCCTTATCGTCGCCATCCCCACGGATCAGCTTTTCCGCAATGCCGAAGGAAAGCATGGCCCGCCATTTGTAATGGTCCCCTCCCAGAAACAGATGGCCCACATTGCGGAAGGAGATATTCTGCGCAATCTCCTTGGGGCTCAAATGGCAGTGGTAATCCAAAATGGGCATGTGCTCCGCGGCCTCGTGATAAAGTACCCTGGCCGTTTCGGTGGATAGCAGAAAATCCTTGTCCATGAATTGTTTCATCGTAGGACACCTCCTGTGCATTGTAAACGGAAAAGTTTTTATGCGCCTTGCTTCATTCCTCCGGTGATCCTGATGCGTGGAAAACGAGAACATTCTTATCCCATCTTACACCAAAACGGGCCGCATTTGAAGCCTTTTCACGGCAAAAGCTTGTTTTTTGCGCATCCGGCAGAAAATTATGTTATACTGTTGAAGATTTGCCGCATCCGAAAGGGGAGAATGCGCTTGCAGCCTGGCATCATGGAAATCGATGTTCACGGCATGACGAAATACCAGGCCAAAGTGTTTATCGACAGCCGCCTGAAGCGGGCTGATTTGAGCGTGTACCGCGTGCGGATCATTCACGGATACCGTGGCGGAACAGAGCTGCGCGACATGGTGCGTGCGGAGTATGGCAGGAATCATCCCAAGGTACTCCGGGTAGCCTACAGCGTGAACCCCGGTGAGACGGAGCTGGTGCTTCGCGAATATTGAGCGAAGCTTGTCCAGCAGGCAGATGCGCAGGGAATGCGTATAAGAAACCCGCGCCGCAAAGGCGGCCGGATGAAGGGAACGAAAGGAATTCATGAGGAAAAAGCTGCTGGCCGTATGCGGCTGGCTCATGGTAGCGATAGGCGCGGTGGGGATCATTCTGCCTGTGCTGCCTACAACGCCTTTTTTGCTGCTGGCGGCAGCCTGTTTCTCCGGCACATCGGAAAGAGCGTACCGCTTTTTATTGAAAAGCCCGGTCTTCGGCTCCTATATCCATCATTACCGAACGAAGCAGGGCGTCAGCGTAAGAACGAAGGTGCAGGCGATTTCCCTGCTTTGGATACTGCTGGCCCTGGGAGCGGTGACCATGGAAAAAACCTGGGCCTACATTGCTTTTCCCATCATCGGCGCGGGCGTTACCTGCCATCTGCTTCTGATCAAGACCGCCCGTCCTGAAAAGGAAGGCTTGCCTGCCCGCAAGCAGGTCAAGGAGGAGCTTCCCTAAAAATTCCGCTTTTTGTACATCCAAAGCCCCGCGGACCGTTTGGCCCGCGGGGCTTGTTTGCTTGCGAACCATGACGGTTGGGCCATCATACGGTGATATGGGATGCATTGGCACCAACAAGACTGGGAGTGAAAATATGATCCAGCCATCCAAGCTGATCGAAATATTTTATGTGATGTACCGGGAAAAATGGAAATACCAATGGGGCGCCGCCAGGGAGGGCGTGGTGGACTGCAGCGGTGCGTTCGCCTATGCCTTCCGCAAGCTGGGAGGATATATGTACCATGGCAGCAATACCATGTGGCGCAAATATACAACGGAAAAAGGAAAAATAGGCGAGATTACTTTGGTGCCGGGCATGGCTGTCTTCCGCTGGCGCAAGAGCGGCAAAGAGCCGGTCGCCTATAAATCGGACGGCCTGGGAGACTTTTATCATGTCGGGCTGTTCATAGGCAACGGCGAGGTGATTGAAGCAAAGTCCGTGCAAGCGGGCGTTGTCAAAGGCACCGTATCCGGCTGGCAGTATGCGGCAAGGCTAGTGGGGGTGGATTACTCCGGCCAGGCGCCGGAACTGCCTCCCTCCCAGCCGCTGCCCGTATTGCGGAAGGGCAGCGTCGGCTATTGGGTCACGGAAGCGCAATTGCGGCTGATTGCCCATGGCTTCCCTCTGCCCCTGTATGGCGCCGACGGCATCTTTGGCGAGGAAACACAGTCGGCGGTAAAGGCCTTCCAGAACTCCCGGGGGCTCACGGCAGACGGCGTGATCGGGCCGGATACCTGGGAGGAATTGAACGCAGACCCGGCAGCGGAAGAAGAGCGCTATTCCGTGCTGATTCCAAACCTTACGTTGGAAGCCGCGCAAAAGCTTGTAGAAATGTATCCGGAGGCCATCATCCAGCATCCCCCCGCGGCACAGAACGGATAATTCACCGGCAAAAATACAAGTATATCTGATCATAAGGGCGGCCAGCTATGGATGGATCATCCACAGCCGGCCGCGATCTATGAAAAGCCCTCGCAGGCGGGGGCCCATACCAACCGGAATCCGCGCCATTTTTCGAAGTTACACCGTCTGCCGCCTGCGCTTGGGCAAAACGATGCGCAGCTCAATGCTCTCACCGTACTCCATCACGCTGTATTCCGCGGGGATGCCTGTTTCCTGCATTTGCGTAACGATGCCTTTGATGGCATTCATATACAGCCGGTGATCCCTTACCAGGGAAATCAAACGCCGGGGCGGGGGCGGGGGAACGGGCAGCCGGGACAGGGCCCGTTCCACCAGCGCTTCCGTTTCCCGCACGGTGAGGTTGTTGGAGGCCGCCTGCCTGGCGATGCGCATGCGCCCCGGCCCGTCCGGCAATCGCAAAAGCGACCGGGCGTGGCGCTCCGAAAGGTTTTCCTCAAAGATAAGCGCCCTAAGCGCCGGGTCCAAACGCAGCAGGCGCAGCTTGTTGGCAATGGTGCAGGCGGACTTGCCCAGGCGGCGTGACAATTCATCCTGTGTCATTTGATAGTTGTCAATCAGGGAGGCGAAGGCTTCCGCCTCCTCAAAAAAGTGCAGATCCTCCCTTTGAAGGTTTTCCACCAGCGCCATCATGGCGCTTTCCCGGCCGGTGGCGGGCAGCACGATGGCGTCGATATGGGTCTGCCCCAGCATCTGGCAGGCGCGGAAGCGCCGCTCGCCCATGATGATCTCGTACCGGCCGCTGCTCAAATCCCGCACGGTAATGGGCTGTAAAAGGCCGAATTGACGGATGGAGTTGGCAAGCTCTGCCAGGCTCGCCTCGGAAAATTCCTTTCTGGGCTGATCGGGGTTGGGAATAATGCTGCTTAAGGGCAGCCAGCACACCTGGCGGAAGACGGTAGTACCGGATTTGGTTCCAAGAACCTGCTGCATCATGATTGCTCCCTTCCCGAAGGATTGGGGGGCCGTATTGGTATCAAGTCGAGCGCGGCGGACAGGGCGGTCGTCCTCCCCCTGACTCCCGATCCTGCCACCGCGCTCGACTAACCAAATTCGGTTATCACATAAAAAATCCTGCCCGCGCATACGAATATTCGTTCGTCATGTTTCGCGGGCAGGAAGGGGAGAAAAACGGCGGGAATGTACATCCGGCGCCGAAAACAGGCGGTTTTTCAGCCGTGTCCCAGCGGCGCGCGTCCGGGCGTGCCGGCTTTTCGGGGATACTGTCGAAGGGTTTTTTCTATTTTGAGGCAGGGCAGGAGCAAATGTGCCCAATCACGGCCGGGAATGGGCGTGGGGATCGGCTCCTCCAGCATGCCGCCCAGGAGTTTTGCGGCCTTTTCGCCGGTAGATAATTCCTTGAGGACCGCAGGCCCCTTCCAGCACAATACCCGGCCCCCTACGCGCACAAAGGGCAGCAAAAGCTCCAGCAGCGCAGGCAGCGGCGCCACCGCCCTGGCCAGGGCCAGGCTGAATTTTTCCCGCAGCTCGGGAAGATGCGCCGCATCCTCCGCCCGGCCATGAATCGCCGTGACGTTTGCAAGATCCAGGCTGGATGACGCTTCCTGTAAAAAGCGTACGCGCTTTTGCTGGGCGTCCAGCAGCGTAATATGAATATCCGGGCGGGCAATGGCCAGGGGAATGCCGGGAAAGCCCGCTCCGCTGCCCACGTCGATCACCAAAGCGCCTTTGGAGAACAACCCCTCTGTCTTCAAGGGGGTAAGGGAATCCACATAATGGCGATCCGCCATTTCAGCTTCGTCCAAAACGGCGGTAAGGTCCATGCGCCTGTTCCAATCCGTCAAAAGAAGATGGAACCCGGCAAGCTTCTGTGCGGCCTCCCCGGTGAGGGGGATCCCCGCTGCCTGCATGCGGGCGAAAAGTTCATCCCGTAGGGCCATTGGCTGCTCCTTATGCGATCATGAAATTATTCCAGGGGCAGGTGCAGATATTTTTGACCCCAATATTTTACCCAGGCCAGCGCCTCCCGGAAATGATTCTGCACCCAATATTCCTTTTTGCAGGGGCTGCCCGTGCCGCTGGCGGAAAGCCCCTCATCCCTGGCGATTGCCAGCGCCCTGGGCAAGTGATAGTCGCTGGTGATGATCCGCACATTTTGAATGTTCAGGCCCTGAAGCAAAGAGATGGCGTGGCTGATGTTTTGCCTGGTATTGGTGGATTCGCCGTCCACCAGGATCTGCTCCGCGGGGACGCCTCTTTCGACCAGCCAGTCGCGCATGACTTCCCCCTCGGGGCGCGGCTCATTGGCGCCCTGGCCGCCGCTTACAACGATGGGCGCGGGGTTCTGGTTGAAAACCTCCAGCGCCGCCTCCAGCCGCCAGGCCAGTTGCACCGAGGGTTCTCCCGAAGGCTGGACCTGTGCGCCAAGAACGATAAGAGCATCGGCTTTTTCATTTGGCATAGGCACATGCACCTCCTGATAATAAACGAAGGCGACCAGTGCGACATAGCAGAGCAGGCCGGCCGTCAGCAGCAAAAGCGCAATGTTCAACAGCCTTGCGAAAAGGGAACGGGGCTTATTTCTGTGCTTCATATCCTATTCCTTGTATTTTTGACCGAAGTCTTTTCTTGGGAACCGTTTGCATTCCGGAGCTGTCGGCAGCCAGAGGAGGGCTTGCCTGCAGGCCATGGTTTAAGTAGCCCATCTGAACCATGCTGCCTGCCTGGTTCCCGGCAACGATCATGTGGTCCAAGACCAGCACATCAATTCCCGACAATACCTCTGCCAGCCGGAAGGTGGCCTGAAGGTCGGCGTCGGAAGGTTCGGTGGAACCGCCGGGATGGTTATGGCAGAAAATGACGCTGTGGGCGTTATACTGGATGGCCGCCTCCACCGCCAGGCGCGGATAGGCCGGCACCTCCGACAGGCTGCCTTTGCCAATGACCGCGGCGCCCAGAAGCTGCATCTTGGCATCCAGCGCCAGCAAATAAAAGTGCTCATGGCGAAGGCCGGACAGCAGATTTACGCAATAGGCCTGCGCTTCCCTGCGGTTTTGAAGCCTGGGCTTTTGATCCATGCGGCTGCTTTCGATCCGGCGGCCAAGGGGTATCATCAGGCGCAGAAGGGCCGAGGCATACGGGCCAATGCCGCCCACCTCCTGCAATTGTTCCGGTGTGGCCTCAAAAACGCCGTGGAGCGAGCCGAAATGCGCAAGCAGCTCATGCGCCAGTGGATTCACGTTCCGCTGGGGAATGGCATAGCAAAGCAGCAGCTCCAGTATTTCATGGGCTGCGAAGCCGTCCAAACCTTCCTGCGCAAAGCGTTCCCGCAGGCGCTGCCTGTGCCCCTCGTGTACCATGGAAGCCTCCTTGGAAAAACCGCATGTTCCGCTTGATTGTACCATCCTTTTGAAACCTTGTCATGTTTTTTCCTGAAAAACCGCCAAGGTTTACATCTTCGCCCCTGCCCGGAGGGCCTTGGAAAGTGTTTGTGCTCCCATGAAGAAAAGGGCGGTTCCCTGCGTTATATGGGGGAGAGCTTCCTGCAGAAAAAGTTCGCTTTTTCTTGGGAAGGGATTCATATAACCGTCCGGCTGTAGTATAATAACAGTTATCCAAGGGATATCTGCACGAAAGTGGGGGGAACACAGGCTTGGCTGCATTGTGGGAACAAGCAAAAACAATACTGTGGAATGTGTTCAACCGCCCCAGCATCACCGATATACTGGATATATTGATTGTTGCATTTTTGCTGTACGAATTGCTGATGCTGACCCGCCAAACACGGGCCAGCGCCGTTTTGAAGGGCTTGGGGATGCTGATCCTGGCCAGTTGGGTTTCAGACCTTCTGGGCCTTACGGCGCTCAACTGGGTGCTCCTGAATATCGTCAACAACGGCGCGGTGGTGTTGGTGATTTTGTTCCAGCCGGAATTGCGCAAGGCGCTGGAGCAGATTGGCCGTGGGGCCATCCTTGACAGCGCGTATTCCGATGACGAGGGGGACAACAGCCGCATCGTATCGGAAATCAGCCAATGCCTCACCAACCTGTCCCGCCGCAGGGTCGGCGCGTTGATCGTGATCGAGCAAAAGACGGGTATCAAGGACATTATTGAAACGGGCACCCCTATTGACGCCATGATCTCCGATCCGCTGCTGGAAAACATCTTTGAGCCCAACACCCCCCTGCATGACGGCGCGGTGGTGATCCGGGGCAGCCGTGTGATGGCGGCGGCCTGCATTTTGACATTGAGCGAGGGCAAGGGCATCAGCCGGGAGCTGGGCACGCGCCACCGGGCGGCCATCGGCGTCAGCGAAACAACGGATGCCGTGGCGCTGATCGTGTCCGAGGAAACGGGCATTATTTCCATGGCCAAGGGCGGCAGGCTCACCCGCCATCTGGATGCGGCCGGATTGCAGCAGGTGCTGGGCACCATCTATCATCAGCCCCATGCCAAGCTGTGGACCGCCATCAAACAAAAAACAAGGCGTAGTTTTGACCGGAAGGGGGGCGCCAAATGAGCAATGAATTGGAGAGAAAGCCTGAGGGCACCCTTCGGCGCGGAAGGAAAAAGGGAGAAGCGGTCTTTTTTCGCTTGCTGCACATGCTTAGGCACAATCTGGGCTGGAAGGTTCTGGCTCTTTTTCTTGCGGTGGCTTTGTGGGCGGGCCTGATTACCCAGGACCCCACATTGACCAGGGAAAAGACCTTTGTCGACGTGCCGGTGAGCATAGTGGGCGCGGATACCTTGAAAAGGAATGGGCTCATCGTGATAAGCGATCTGAGCGCCAACCCGCCCACCGTGCGCCTGAAGGTGGATGTGCCGCAAAAGGAATACGGCAACGTAACGGCAAGCAACTACAATGTGCGCATCGATCTGTCACGCATCAGCATTTCCAAAGACCAGGAAATCCCCGGTGAGCAGGAGATCAAGATCATTGCTTCCTCCACCAGCGCTTACGGTACTGTGGTGGAGATTGTTCCGGATACTTTGAAGGTGGAAGTGGACAATTACACCACCCAATACCGTACCCCGGTGACTCCGGTGCTGGAGGGCGAGCTTCCACCCGGCTATTACAGTTCGTTTCCGTCTGTGAATCCGCCTACCGTTGCCATCAGCGGGCCGAAATCCCTGATCGCCCGGGTGAACGGGGCTGTGGCGACCTACGATCAGAGCACCCTGCCGGCCAAGGAAGGGCTGGTCCGTTTCAGCGTTCCCCTGGTGCTGGTGGATGCTACGAGGGAGCCGATCAGCTCGAACCTGATCGAGGTGACAAGCGAATCCGTGCTGCTGAAAAATGCGATCGTGGAGCAGACGCTATATAACACAAAGACCATCGACCTGTCGCAGGCTGCCCTTACCAAAGGCACGCCCAAGGACGGCTACCGGGTGAAAAGCGTGTCCGTCACCCCTTCCCAGATCCTGGCCGCGGGCAGGCCTGAATCGCTTGCCCAAATCGACCACTTGTTTCTGGATGCACCGGTCGACGTAAGCAGCGCCGCGGAAAGCTTCAACAGCGTGATCAAGGTGCGCTTGCCTGACGGCATCGTATACCTCTCCTCCACCAGCGTTACCGTAACGGTGGAGATCGAGCCTGTGGGCAGCAACCGTTCCTTTGACAATCTGCGCATCAGTACGGTAGGGCTGGCGGATGGCCTCTCCCTTGCGGTGGACAAGTCCCGGGGCAGCGTGACCATCAGCGGGCCCAAGCTATGGCTGGACAGTTTAAGGGGCTCCAACGTCACCTTATCCGCCGACCTGACAGGGCTGAAGGAGGGCGTCCACAACGTTCCGCTTTTGTGCACGGTGGCCGACAGCGAGCTGATCAAATATTCGTTTGCCACCGAGCCCGCCATCATTCAGGTGACATTGACCCCCAAGTGAGCCGTATATGATCTTGGCTGCATGGCAGGGAAAGGAGGGACTCCATGAGGGGATTTACCCAAACGCTTGTCAACGCCTTGTTCGGGTGGATTCGCATATTGGTGGAAGGTGTATGGAACCTTCTTTTCAGCAATGAAACGCAGCAATGGCTGCATTGGGTTGGCGACAATTGGCTGACGCTGGTGGTGTTCCTGTGCTTCTGCGGCGTTGTGCTGGACTATCTGATCTGGTTCCTGCGCTGGCGGCCTTATTACGTATGGGCTTCCAGCATGCGCAGGATGAGGCGCATCTTTGGCGGCGGAAAGGCCCGAGAGGAAAAAAGGATTCCGCAGGAACGCAGGCGGCGGCAGCCGGCGCCCATTCAGCAGCCGGTGCGGGAAGCGCAGCTTTATGAGGCCGCTGAGGACGATAGTGATGCCTGGGCGGAACAAGGCTGGGAGCAGCCAGCCGTTTCGGAGCAGCCGGGCCCTGCCTGGGCAGGCATGCCGGAAGTGACGGCGGATACCATACTGGCCCGGCCCAGGAAAGCGGATTACCAGGAACAGTATGTGCGCAGGTTCTCAAGGCCGCAGACAGAGCCGCAGGCCCTCTGGCAGGCGGAACCCAGGGAAGAGTGGCCCAATGAACAGCAGGAGTATTTTGGAGAGCTGGAGGCGGCTCAGGAGGAGGAAACCTGGGCGCCGGAGACACCCGCTGCATCTTCCGATCAGCCGCTGCACCCGGGAATCGATTACCAGGCATTGAGCCGCCAGTATGGCTGGCATGGAGAAACAGAAAAGTCCGATGCGGATGTGCCCGAAGAGCCGGACATGCCGGAGGAGGAACAGCCGCAGGAATCGGCCGGCCCATCCTGGAACTTCTCCGGCCTGGAAAGCTTTTCGCCATACCATGCCCCCGCGCCGCCCGTGGAGCGTGAGCAGCGCATGGAGCGCGCCCGCAAGGTACGTACGGATCATACGCGTTTGTCCAAGGTGAAGAGCGGCCTGAGCCGGATCGCCCAGCGTGCCGGCAAGGTGCTCACCGTGGATGATGAGGAAGATCAGAGCAAGCTCATAGACGGCTTGCCGCCGCCCATTGATAAACGAAGGGCCTTCCATGCCCCGGTATATCCCAACCGGCCCGGGTCCGACCCGGCAAGCAAGAAAAAGAATCCTGACTTTCAGGAGGATGACTGAAGCCAAATGACGATTCAGCACCGGCTGACCGTGCTGGTAGGCAATTACGGCAGCGGAAAAACCGAGATCGCCCTGAACCTGGCGCTGGAAAAAGGGAAAAACGCACCAACGGTTTTGGTGGACCTGGACATCGTGAATCCGTATTTCCGCAGCGGCGAAAAGCGCATGCTGCTGGAGCAAAACAACATCCGCGTGCTGATGCCCACCTTTGCCACCACCGCTGTGGACATCCCGGCGCTGCCCCCGGAAATACAGGGCGTTTTTGACAGGCCAAGCGAGCAGGTGGTGTTTGATGTGGGCGGCGATGATACGGGGGCGGTGGCGCTGGGCCGCTATGCGCCCTTTTTCCAGCGGGAACGAAGCGATACCCGTGTCCTGTATGTGGTCAATGTGTGCCGCCCCCTGTCCCAAACGGCGGGAGATATCCAGCGCATGATGGAGCGCATCGCCTTCAGGTCCAGGCTGCAGCCGGATGCGCTTGTGAACAACGCCAACCTGCAGGGGGAAACAACGGCGGAGCTGCTGCTTCGGGGCCAGGAGATTTTGACGGAGGTATCTGAAAAGACGGGCATACCTATCGCCATGATCACCGGGGAGCAGGCGGTGCTGGCCAGGCTGCCTGAAGACCTTCAGCCGCTGTGCAGGCCCATTGTCCGGCATATGCGGCCGGAATGGATGGAAGAATGAAAGCAAGGGCCGAGAATATTGCCCTGCCCCAGGGATTTGCGGAGAGTCTTGCGCCTCTTTTGATGGAAGAGATGCAGGACTTTTTGCAGTCCTACGAAAAACCCTTCCAAAGGGGGCTAAGGCAAAATTTGGCGAAAGTGCCGGAAGGCGGCCTTCCCTCCTGGGTGGACGGGCTGCTGGCCGGGGTCCCCTGGGAAAGGGAGGGGCTGTATATCACGCCGGATTCCGCGGCCGGCGCGCACCCTTTGCACGAGGCGGGGGCCTATTATTTGCAGGAGCCCAGCGCCATGGCGGCGGCAGCGGCCCTTCATCCCCTGCCCGGTGAATGGGTGCTGGACCTTTGCGCCGCTCCCGGCGGCAAGAGCACGCAAATCGCCGCCCGCATGAAGGGGGAAGGGCTGCTGGTCAGCAACGAGCCGGTGGCCTCCCGCGCCCAGGTACTGTCCGGGAACCTGGAACGAATGGGCGTGAAGCATGCGCTGGTGACCTGCGAAACGCCGGAAAGGCTGCATCATAAGTGGCCCGGCTGCTTTGACCGGGTGCTGGTGGATGCGCCCTGCTCCGGAGAGGGCATGTTCCGCCGGCATCCCGAGACGCGGCTGGAATGGACACAGCAAACGCCTTTGGGCTGCGCCCGGCGGCAGGCGGAGATCCTTCGCCACGGCGCGGGAATGGTAAGGGCCGGAGGTGTCTTGTGCTATTCTACCTGCACATTCAACATCATCGAAAATGAGGGCGTTGTAGAGCATTTTTTGAAGGAACATCCGGAGTTTTGCCTTGTACCTTTTGCGCTGTCGCCGGAGATGGGAACGGAGAGCGGGATGCTTCATCTGTTTCCCCACAGGGTGGCCGGGGAAGGCCATTTTGTGGCGCTGATGAAAAAGTGCGGGGAGGCGGGGGAGAACCGCGCCGTCCGCATGAATGTTCTGCCGGCCCCGGATAAAGCAAGCGCTGATGCCTATCATGCATTCTGCCGGGATATCCTTGGAGGGCCGGAGCCTGAAATCGCGGGCTTGTTTGCCGGGCGGCTGGTCAGTTCCCCCATGCTTCCGGATATATCGGGTTTGAAGGTGCTCCGGGCCGGGCTGCATTTGGGGGAAGCGCGGGGCAGGCATTTTGTTCCCGACCATGCCTGGGCCATGGGTATGGCAAGACCCTATCCATGCCCTGTATTTTCTGTGACGAAGGAGGAAGGCATGGCCTATCTGCGCGGAGAAACGCTTCCCGCGCCGGCGGGGATGAAGGGATGGGCGCTGCCTGCCTTTGCAGGGCTCGCGCTGGGATGGGGGAAAGTGTCGGATGGCATCATGAAAAACCACTACCCCAAGGGGCTCCGGAGGTTGAACGCATAAAAGCCCGTGGAGAAGGATCAAAGATGGCAGGCGTGTTCCACGCGCTGCTTTTCTTTTTGACATAATGATTGACATATGCCGGAAACGCGCTATAATGAAAAAAGATTAATGGCATATGCCAATAATTCCGGAAAGGAGCGGCAGGATCATGGCCAGGCCCAGAAAGGGACGGCGCGTGTGCTGCATGCCGGGGTACAGCCGCTTTGGCCCGCTGAAGGAAGGTGAGGCTGACAAAAGAGTGATTGAGATGACGGTGGATGAGTTTGAAGCTGTCCGTCTGATCGACCTTGAGGGGTTCAGCCAGGAGGAATGCGCCCGTCACATGGAGGTGGCCAGGACCACTGCCCAGGCGATTTACAACAGCGCGAGGGTGAAGCTGGCCGAATGCCTTGTGAGGGGGATGGACCTGTCCATCAGCGGAGGAAGCTATGTCCTCATGGATGAGGGAGTGCCCGGCTGCAGGTGCGGGCAATGCCACAAAAGAAGGCGCCATTGTATGGGGGCAGAAGATTTTTTGGAGGATCATCCCAAATTGAATGAAAAGAGTCGTGGGACAGGCGAAAGGAGCGGTACTGTGAGAATTGCGGTAACATACGAAAACGGAGAGGTTTTTCAGCACTTTGGACACACCGAGCGGTTCAAGGTATACGATGTTGAAAACAATGAGGTAAAGCTGGCCACAACCATCAATACAAACGGCAGCGGTCATGGCGCGCTGGCTGATATTCTGAAAAAGGTGCAGGTGGATACGCTGATCTGCGGCGGCATTGGCGGCGGCGCGAAGCGCGCCCTGGCAGAAGCGGGGATCGAGCTGTATGGAGGCGTTTCCGGGAATGCCGACAAGGCGGTGGAGGCGCTTCTCAAGGGTGAACTTGTCTATGATTCCGAGGCTGCCTGCGAGCATCACGGCCATCATCACGGGGATGATACCTGCGGCCCGCATGGATGCGGGGAGCATCAGCACGGACATCAGTGAGGAATGGAAGGGAATGCGGAATCACTATCCGAATGGGAAAGCAGTGAAATGGATGCCCGTATAGAATACGGTGTGAAATCAGCGTTCGATTAGGACAGAATGTATTTGGGAGGCGGTTTTTTGGAAAGCGATCATGCTGGAGCAAAGACATTGGCGGCGTTTGTTAAGGAACTGTCTTCCAAATCGCCCACTCCCGGGGGTGGCGGGGCCAGCGCCCTGGTTGGCGCAATTGGCGTTTCTCTTTGCACAATGGTGGCAAACCTGACCGCCGGCAAGAAAAAATATGCCCCATATCAGGAGGATTTGGAACGTATCCTTTCAGGCTCCGCCGCATCCGCTGGGATTTTGTTAAAGCTTATTGATAAAGACGCAGAAGCATTTGAGCCGCTTTCAAAAGCATACGGCATTCCCAAAGATGAGCCGGGCAGAAATGAAATATTGGAAGAATCTCTTGTTGCGGCATGTTCCGTTCCCATGGACATCCTGCGGGAAGCATCAAATGCTGTTGATATGCTGGAGCAGCTTTCGATAAAAGGATCACGGCTTGTGCTAAGTGATGTTGGAGTTGCCGCCGCTGCTCTGCGTGCGGCAATGGAAGGTGCGGCGATGAATGTGTATATCAACACCAAGCTTATGAAAAACCGTGATCATGCATTTCAAATCAACGCCGATGCTCAAGTGTTTTTGAATGAGGGCGTAAATAGATGCAGTGCCATTTATGAACATATTGCCAATGAACTGAGGGGTATGCAATGCGCAGATTAGCTGGTATGCCGGCCGCACTTGCTTTGGGGAGGCAGGTTGCCGAGCAAATCAAGGCTTTAGGCGAAAAGGGCATTGTCCCCAAACTTGCCCTAGTCCGGGCCGGTGATCGTGAAGAAGATCTTTCCTATGAAAAATCAATACTGAAAAGGTTCTCGGAGTTCAATGCCGTCGCAGAGGTCATTGCATTGCCGGCCGGCGTCGCACAGGATGTGCTGGAAAGCACAATCACATCCCTCAACAATGATACGACGGTTCATGGCATATTGCTGTTTCGTCCGCTGCCCGGGCATCTTTCAGAGGATCGAATAAAGCATCTGATTGCTGCGGAAAAAGATGTTGATTGCATGGGTATTTCCAATACCGCATATCTTTTTTCCGGAAACAGGCGAGGCTTTCCGCCATGCACGCCTCAGGCAGTTATTGAAATGCTGGATTTCTATGGAATTGATGCGGAAGGCAAAAAAGCAACCATTGTAGGGCGGAGCCTGGTTGTGGGCAAGCCGCTTTCCATGCTTTTGCTTGGTAAAAACGCGACGGTGACCGTTTGCCATACAAAAACGGCAGACCTGGCCGAAGAATGCCGAAAGGCCGATATCCTGATTGCCTGCGCAGGTGCTGCCAAAATGATCACATCTGATTATATAAATCCCCGGCAGGTAGTCATTGATGTGGGAATCAACATGAAAGACGGCAAGCTGTGTGGCGATGTGGACTATGATGCTGTTGCCGGTCAGGTGGAGGCAATCACCCCTGTTCCAGGCGGCGTTGGGGCAATAACAACAATGGTGTTATTGAAGCATACGGTATGGAGCGCCATACATGCGCCGGTGCGATAAAACAGAAAACACCCGCCGCTTTTTAAAGCAGGCGGGTACTTTTTTTTTACAGGTCAATGAACTTTCGGAACTCTGTCAATATCCCCATCCCATCGGGATAATGGGCGGCGAACTGGGGAACGGCGTGGCTGGGGAAGGAGTTGCCCTCAATGAACCGGGGGCCGTCGTCTGTAATGGCCACATCCCAGGCTACAAACCGCATTTGCGGCACCTTTTGGGCGGCTTCGATGCACATTTGCTTGGCTTCTTCCCAGAAGGGCACCTCAAAGCCTATGATGGGCGTGCCAGTCTTTGGATGCGTTTTGTAGGTGTTGCCCTGCTTGTCCGCACCCACAGTCAGAAGCTTGCCGGAATCCAGGTCGACCCGGGCCGCCATGCCGCCGCAATCCACATTGTCCATCACCCGGCCGTTGCCGATACGCAAAAAGGCGTAGACGATGCCCTGCTTTTTATCCCCCAGCAGCGTTGCGATGCGCACGGTATTGACGGAGGTGGGGCAAAGCCTGGACAGCCTTTCGTGCTGCACCACCACTTCCTCCAGGATGCCGATGCTGTTTTGATGAAGCAATTCCAAAAACGCCGGAATGCTTTCCTGCCAGTCGGCCCTGGCATACTTTTCGATGCCCTGGCCGCTGGAACCCTCCAATGGTTTGGCGATGACCGTATCTTTGTCCGAAAGGAATTTCTCCAAAGCCTCCACGGTGGTAGCTTCATGGATTTCCAGCCAGCCCCTTTTCACATGCTCGGCAAACAGCGTGTTGAATTCCGCCTTGTTGTCGAAAGAGTGCCAGTAATCCTTGTCATTCATCCGCCGGACGATGCTGTTGGAGATGCCGCGGGTAATTTGCGTTCTGCGCTGCGCGTCATTCAAACGGTAGAACTCCGCGATTTTGTAGTCCACATAGCCGGCGTTGTAGCGGACGGCGCACTTGAGCATGTCCCAAAGAAGCCACAGGCGGTTTTTGCCGCTGCGCTCTTTCAAAACCTTCGTGGTCTTCCACATGGCCTTGTAGTCCATCCGGGCCATGCGCTGGAAAAGGAACTTCAAACGGCTCATAGTTTCCTCCGGGTCACACATTGAAGCGGAACAGGGTCACATCCCCATCCTGCATGACATACTCCTTGCCCTCGCTGCGGATCAGGCCCTTTTCCCGGCAGGCGGCCATGGTACCCTGTGCCACCAGCGTTTCATAGGGCACGATTTCCGCGCGGATAAAGCCCTTTTCAAAATCGGTATGGATTTTGCCCGCGGCCTGCGGGGCTTTGGTTCCGTTTTTGATGGTCCAGGCCCGGCATTCGTCCGCTCCCGCGGTCAGGAAGGAGATAAGCCCCAGCAGCCGGTAGCAGGCGGTGACCAGCCTGTCCAGCCCGCTTTGCAAAAGCCCCAGGGCGGCAAGGAATTCAGCTTTTTCCTCCGGGGAAAGCTGGGCGATCTCCTCCTCGATGCGGGCGCTGATAACAAGCAGCTCCGCGTGCTCCGCTTTGGCCAGCTCCTTCATTTTTGCCACGCCGGGGATTTCATTCTCGGGCTTGGACAAATCCTCCTCGGCAATGTTTGCGGCGTAGATCACAGGCTTGGTAGTGAGCAAAAACCAGCTTTCCGCGATCTCGCTTTCCTCATCCGTCATGGGGAAGGTGCGGGCAGGCTTGCCTTGAGTGAGATGGCTTTGCAGCCGCGATGCCAGATCCGCCTCCAGCGCGTACTTTTTCTCCCCGGACTTTATCATCTTCCGGGCCTTGTCTTCCCTCCGGGATACGGTCTCCATGTCCGCAAAGATCAATTCCAGGTTGATGGTTTCGATATCCCGGGCTGGATCCACATTGCCGTCCACGTGGATGATGTTTTCATCCGCAAAGCAGCGCACCACATGGACGATGGCATCCACCTCCCGGATATGGGAAAGAAACTTGTTGCCCAAGCCCTCGCCGCGGCTGGCGCCTTTCACCAGCCCGGCGATGTCCACAAATTCGATGCCGGTAGGCGTCACCTTTTTGGGGTGGTACATCCCGGCCAGCACGTTCAAACGGCCGTCCGGCACCAGGACCGTGCCTGTGTTGGGCTCAATGGTGCAAAAGGGATAATTGGCGGCCTGCGCCCCCGCCTGGGTGATGGCATTGAACAGGGTGCTTTTTCCGACATTGGGCAAACCTACGACACCCAGCTTCATGGGCAACGCCCCTTCCTTAACATGAGAACAATAGCCACATCATTATACTAGCGCCGGTAGAGAAATGCAATCTTTCCCACAGAGCGCGTCCGTATGAATAAAAAGTACATTGGAACTTTTTTGGAATGGTTTCGTCTTAGTGGTACCTGGAAAAAACTTGGAAGGAGATCATCATCATGAAAGGAAAGACCTTGATTTGCCTGCTGCTTGCCCTGTGTCTGTCCGTTTCGCTGTTCTCCGCGGCCTGGGCGCAGGAAGCTGCCACCTTGCCCGTCAGTGAAAAAGAGTTCGCCGCGCTGCTTCACGCGGCTTTTCCCGAAGCTGCGGCAGCATCCGGCATGTCATCCGACCATCCCGTCACCTATAGCCGCGCATTGGTAGCCCTCTGCGAGGCGGTGGGGCGCGGGGAACTGTCCGCCGCGTCGGCGCCGGCCTTCGCCCTGGAAAATGATCTGATCACGGGCCTTGCGGCCATCAGCAACCGCCAGGTTCCCAAGGAGGATGCGCTGAAAATGATCAGCGCCTTCGCATCCTACCGCGATACGCAGCTTCAAAAGGAAGCCTTGGAAAGAAGCGGCGCCGTTACCTCCTTCTTCACAGGCGCTTTGCCTATGGCGGGCGCGCCGGCGCCGGTGATGGAGACGGTATCGATGGACGGATGGGTCAACGGAGCCATACGCGAGCCTTTTCCCCGCATCGATTACAATGGCCTGGACGACGAATCCTACGGCAATGAAGCGGAGAACAGTTTTTTGAACCCCCTCGTCAACCCGTTCTCCACCTTTGCCCTGGATGTGGACACGGCTTCCTACACCAACATCCGCAGGTGCCTTGTAGGCGGCTACATGCCCGACAAAGGCGCGGTCCGCATAGAGGAGATGCTTAACTATTTCACTTACGATCTGAAGAGGCCATCGGCGGAGGAGCCGGTTTCCATCACTGCCGAGCTTGCCGTGTGTCCATGGAACAAGGAGCACCAATTGGCCATGATCGCCCTTTCCGGCTATGCGCCGGACAAAGCCTCGCTTCCGGGCAGCAACCTTGTTTTCCTGGTGGATGTATCCGGCTCCATGGAAGCGCCCAACAGGCTGCCGCTCATACAAAAGGCGCTGAAGCTGCTGATCTCGCAGCTTGGCGCAAAGGACCGCATCACCATTGTGACCTATGCCGGCACAGCGGGGGTATTGCTGGATATCACTCCGGCAGACCAGAAGGAGAAGCTGCATAAGGCCATTGACAGCATGAACGCCTACGGCTCCACCAACGGCGCGGGCGGGATCGCGATGGCCTATGAAAAGGCGCGGGAAGCCTATATCGATGGAGGAAACAACCGGGTCATCCTGCTTACGGACGGCGATTTCAACGTAGGCGTGCAAAGCGCAAGCGAGCTGGAGGCGCTCATCACCAGGGAGCGGGACAGCGGCATCTATCTGAGCGTGCTGGGGTTTGGCATGGGCAACCTGAAGGATTATGAAATGGAAACCCTGGCAGACCGCGGCAACGGCAACTATGCCTATATCGACACGCTGAAGGAAGCCAAAAAGGTGCTGGTGGACGATATGACAGGCACCATTTTCTTAATCGCCAAGGATGTGAAGCTCCAGGTGGAGTTCAATCCGGAGCATGTGGCCGGATACCGGCTGATCGGCTATGAAAACCGCCTGCTGAATACGGAGGATTTTCTGGATGATCAAAAGGATGCCGGAGAGATGGGCGCTGGCCATCAGATGATCGCCCTGTATGAGATCATTCCCGCGTCCCAGGATGCGCCGGCGCTTTCGGTGCCCGAATCCCGGTATCAAAAGAGCTCGCTTACAGGCATCGGGGAAACGCTGTATGCATCTGTCCGCTACAAGCTGCCCGGCAGCGAAAAGGTCATGGCGGCGGAAAGCGCGTTGAAGGCAGATGGCATCTCCCGGTCCATGAGCGGCGGTATGGCCTTTACCTCGGCGGTGGCCGAGTTTGGGCTTCTCCTGAAGGATTCTCCCTATAAGGGCGAAGCCAGCCTGGAGAACGTTATAGACCGGGCCCTTTCCAGCCTTGAAGGGGATGCCTATGGCTACCGGTCGGAATTTGCTCAGCTTGTGGATTTGACAAGGCTCATTCAGGAGAATCTGCGCTGATCCGGCGCTGATCTTGGAAAACGGAACAGAAAATAAGGGGAAGTTTTGTCTCCCGCGTGACAGGCGCGGGAGATTCATGTATAATAGGCGCTGACTGACAAACAAAGGAAGGATATGACAATGTCGATACTGCAAGCCGCTATTCTGGGCCTTGTGCAGGGCCTGGCAGAGTTTCTGCCCATCTCTTCCAGCGGGCATCTTATTCTGGCGCGGGCCATTATGGGTATTGGCGACCAGGCGGAGGCTCCCGTGCTGCAGATGCTGGACATCCTGCTGCATATGGGCACGCTGATTGCCGTGGTCGTAGTGTTCTGGAAGGATTGGATGGCTATTTTGCGCAACCTGTTCAAGTCGAAAACGCTGCTGCTGCTGTTCATTGCATCCGTTCCGGCGCTGATTGTGGCGATAGCCTTCAACGATGTTTTGGAAAGCCTTTTTGCGGGCTGGTTCGTGGGCTTTGCCTTCCTGATTACCGCGGTGTTCATGCTTCTGGCTGAAAAACTGAGCAAGCGGGGAAGAAAGCATGCAAAGCGCGCGGAAGAACCGGACTATAAGCATGCTGTTGCCATGGGATGCATGCAGGCTGTGGCGCTGCTCCCCGGTGTAAGCCGCAGCGGCTCCACGCTGCTGGGCGGCGTGGCTTCGGGCCTGACGCGGGGGTCCGCCGCAAAGTTCTCCTTTATGATGAGTGCGCCCGCCATCCTGGGCAGCCTGCTCATCAAAGGGAAAAGCGCCCTGGAAAACGGATATTTCCAGCAGCTTGATCTGGTTCCTGTGATGGTGGGCATGGTGGTGGCCGCTGTCAGTGGCTTTCTGGCCATCCGGTTCATGCTGAAGATCATCACCCGCGTTTCCCTTGGCTGGTTTGCGCTGTCTGCGGCGGTGCTGGGGGTTGCTGTGCTTATTCTGCAGCTTGCAGTGCCGGGTTTTTTGCAGCTTCCGCCGTTTTTTGGCGCGGCGGCAGGCCCCATAGCATGAGTCTTGCTCCAAGGCTTGCTTTTTTTTGGATGATATTGAATATGCAGGATACAATAGGAGGTGGAGAGACAGGCCTGAAACAAGAGGCTGCGGCATAAGGATGTGCCCGGTTTCAAAGGCCGGATAAAAGTACAAGGAGGCCTTTCTATGTCGGGGATACCACTGCTTATTGCCTTTGTGGTGATGGTTATCATCATGATCGCGGCCATTTCCAAGTTCAGGCTGCATCCATTTCTTGCGCTGATGGGTACATCGCTGGTGCTGGCTTTTTTGGGCGGTATCCCCATAACCAAAATACCGGGGGTGATTGGCGCAGGTTTCTCCGGCGCCTTTTCAAGCCTGGGCATCGTGATCATCCTTGGCGCCATGATCGGTTACTTTTTGGAAAAGACCGGCGCCGCGCTGAAAATGGCCGATTACGTGGTGCGAAGGGTGGGCAAGAAGCACCCGGAGCTGGCGATTTTGCTGATGGGCTGGATCGTTTCCATCCCTGTTTTCTGTGATAGCGGCTTTGTGATCTTGAATCCCATTCGGCGGGCCATTACCAAGAAAACGGGCGTGTCCAGCATAGCCATGACGGTGGCGCTCTCCGCCGGGCTGTATACCTCCCATGTGCTCATCCCGCCTACGCCGGGTCCCATTGCCGCCGCCGGAACGCTTGGCATTGGCAACAACATGCTGCTGGTGATCGGCGTGGGCGCGCTTGTCTCCATCCCTTGCCTGATCGCTGCCTACATATACGCCAGATACATTGGAAAAAGAGTGAAATCAGCCGAAGACGAGGATAAGGATGAAGCGGTAAAAAGCTATGAGGAACTGGTGAAGGAGTATGGCAAGCTTCCCGGCACAACCGCTTCCTTTACACCGATCGTATTGCCGGTGCTGCTCATGAGCCTGAGCTCTGTTATTGCGATTCTGGGCCTTGCAGGCCCGGTTGCCGATTTTTTTACCTTCCTCGGAACGCCGATGATCGCTTTGGCGGTAGGGCTCCTGTTCAGCATAGGCCTTTTGTCCTCCGCCCACAAGATGAAGGAGTTCCATGGCCTGACCGAAGAAACCCTGAAAACCGTGGGGCCTATCCTGTTTGTTACGGCAGCGGGCGGCGTATTGGGAAAGGTGATCACCGAGGCAGGCATTACTGCCTTCATTTCTGAGAACGCAGCATTTTTAACAAGCGTTGGTGTTTTCTTCCCCTTCCTTTTGGCCGCCATCCTGAAAACGGCACAGGGCTCTTCCACCGTTGCCATCATTACCACCGCCAGCGTAATGGGCGCATTCTCCGCGCCAGGTACGCTGATGCAAAGCCTGGGATTTACGACGCCGCTTGCGGCGGCTTTTGCTGTGATGGCCATTGGAGCGGGCTCCATGACCGTATCCCACGCCAACGACTCCTATTTCTGGGTCGTCACCAATTTCGGACGCATCAAAGCGGAGGACGGCTACAAGACGCAAACCATCGTCACCCTGATCATGGGGATTGTGGCCATTCTGTTTATCTGGCTGCTCTCAATGTTTGTTTTTTAAATGCAATGCGGTATGGCATTGAGATGACCACAAATGAAAGTGAGGCATGCATATGACGACATTGCGCGAGGATGCCCAGGCGATTTTACGGGAGGCTATCGATGCCGTATTGCCCGAAGCGGCGGTGGAGAGGGCCCTTACCCGTCACCACGTGCCGGGGGAGGCGGTCATTGTCGCCATTGGAAAGGCCGCCTGGCGGATGGCGAAGGCGGCCGTGGATGTGCTTCGGGACAAGGTGTCCGGCGGGATCGTTATTACCAAATATGAGCATGCTTTGGGGGATATCCCCGGCCTTGCCATCATGGAGGCCGGGCATCCCGTGCCGGATGAGAACGGGGTGCGTGCGGCCAGGGAGGCCCTGCGCCTCGCCGGCGGGCTAAAAAGGGAACAGACAGTGGTTTTTCTGGTATCCGGCGGCGGGTCGGCGCTTTTTGAACTGCCATTGGAGGGAATATCCCTTTCGGATATCGCTGATATTACAAAGCAGCTTCTTGGCTGCGGCGCCAATATTGTGGAGATCAACACCATTCGCAAGCACCTGTCCCAGGTGAAGGGCGGGCGGTTCGCGCTTCACTGTGCCCCCGCGCACGTGCTTTCCATCGTATTGAGCGACGTGCTGAACGATCCGCTGGACAGCATCGCCTCCGGCCCCGCCTATCCCGACAGCTCCACATCGGAGGATGCGCTGGAGATTGTGAAAAGGTACAACCTGAAGGTGCCTGATGCCGTGCTGGAGAAGCTTAGGCAGGAAACGCCCAAGGTGCTTGTCAACGTGACGACCGAAATTACCGGGAATGTGAATGAGCTTTGCCTGGGCGCCGCGCAGGCGGCCAGGGCAAGGGGATATGAAACGCTGCTTATGACGACAACCCTGGATGTGGAAGCCAGGGAGGCAGGCGGTTTTCTGGCCGCCATTGCAAGGCAGATACAAAAAACAGGCCAGCCGCAAAAGCCCCCCTGCGCCGTGATCCTGGGCGGTGAAACCGTGGTGCACCTAATGGGCCATGGCAAGGGCGGCCGCAATCAGGAGCTTGCTTTGGCCGCCGCCAGGGGAATCGGCGGGCTGAAGGATACGCTGATACTCTCCGTAGGCTCCGATGGAACGGATGGCCCCACCGACGCGGCCGGCGGGATGGTTACGGGCGAATTTGCCTCTGCATGCCGTGGGCTGGGGATCGATCTGGAGGCGCAGCTAAACGACAACAATTCCTATGATGTGCTCAAAGCGGCAGGGGGATTGGTCATCACCGGCCCCACGGGAACGAACGTCAATGATTTGATGATGGTGCTGTGCCGGTAAGCCCAGACATAATCCTGGCACAAGGCCCAATGGAGAAATGATTTGAAAAAACGGCTGCGCATGATGCAATCATGGCAGCCGATTCCTTTGCGTATTAGTCCCAGTCAACCAATCCCTTTTCCTCCATAAAGGCTTGCTGGGCATCCATGTAGTCATCCAGCAGGGAGGCCAGCTTCATAGCGGCATCGGCCCCCAGCTTGTTTTTGCTGACCAAGGCGTCCAGCATGTACTCGAAAGCGTCGTCGTCATCATAATAGGTGGTGCCGGCGTTGCCCTGCTCATCCAGAACGCCGCTTTCGCGCATGAACACTAGATCGGCGTCGATGGCCTGTGAAACAAGCTCCTCCAGCGCAAGGGGCAATTCCTTGTGCAGCCTTGCGTCGATCCGGCCAAGGATGAAAGGAAGCGCCTCCTGCTTGTTGTACCCGTTCATGCGGTCTTCCTCCTTCTGTATTACAGCAATCCGGCCAGGCGTTCAGTCGTCTGCTTGAACACCCGCATGGCGCTGCGGATGGGTTCGGGGCTGGACATATCCACTCCCGCCAGCTTCAGCGCTTCAATAGGGGGCAGGCTGCCGCCGGCGGACAGAAATTTGTAGTAATCCTTTACCGCGGGCTCTCCCTCGGTCAGAATGCGGTTGGCCAGGAACACCGCCGCAGAGAAGCCGGTGGCGTATTTGTACACATAGAAGGCCCGGTAGAAATGGGGAATGCGCATCCATTCCGACTGGATGAGCTCATCCACCACGCAATGCCGGCCGTAATACTTCTGGTTCAGCTCCAGATAGGCCTTTGAAAGGGCTTCCTTGGTAAGGGCCTCGCCCTCCTCGGCCATGCGGTGGCTGATGCGCTCAAACTCCGCGAACATGGTCTGGCGGAATACCGTGGTGCGGAACTGCTCCAGCAAATGGTTGCAAAGGTAGGCCAGCGCCTTCCGGTTGTCCGCGTAACGCTCCATCAGCTTTGTCATAAGAATGATCTCGTTGCAGGTAGAGGCCACCTCTGCCGCGAAGAGCGTATAGTTGGCCTTGGGGGCTGGCTGGTGAAGGTTGCTTAAGTGGCTGTGCATGGCATGGCCCATCTCATGGGCAATGGTCATGGCGCTGTCCAGGTCATCCCGGTGGTTCAAAAGCACATACGGATGCACGCCATAGGAGCCCCAGGAATAGGCGCCGCTGGACTTGGCCTTGTTGGAGTATACGTCGATCCAGCCGTCCTCATAGGCGTTTTTGAGCACCTTTTGATAGTCGCCGCCCAGGGAGGACAGCCCCTCCATCACCATTTGATAGGCTTCGGGATAGGGCAGTTTCATGTCATAGTCCTCCACCATGGAGGCGTACAGGTCATACAGATGGATCTCGTCCAGCTTCATGGCCGGCTTGCGCAGCGCGATGTAATCGCTCAGCACCGGCAGGCTTTCATGAATGATCGCGATCAGGTTATCGTACACGGACAGGGGGATTTCATCCGGGAACAGAGAGGCTTCCACAGCGGTTTCAAAGCCTCTGGCGCGGGCGGTGAACAGGTCGCCCTTCACGCTGCCGGAATAGGCGGCGGCAATCGTTGCCCCAAAGCCCGTATACGTTTCAAACAACGCGGTAAACGCGTCGCGGCGCACGCGGCGGTCGGCGCTGCGGATCAGCGTGCCGTATCCCGCTTCGGTAAGGGGAATCTCCTCTCCCTTCTCATCGCGGATGTCGGGGAACTTCATATCCACCTGGGTGAGCATGGAAAATATATTCTGCGGCGCGCCGGCCATTTCCCCGGTCATGGCCAGCAGCCTTTCCTGCTCCGCGGGGAGAGTATGGGGCTTGTTGCGCAAAAGGGTACGCAGGTAGACGTCAAAATCGGAAAGGGCAGGGTCTTTCATCAGCGCCTTGAGGGCCGACTCCTCCATGGCCAGCAGTTCCGGCTCCAGGAAGGATGCGGCGGCTTCCGCCTCGACCGACAAGGATTCCGCCCGGTCGGTCAGCGCCTGGAAGGTGGTGTTGGCATTGTCTTCATCCCTGTGCATATGGGCAAAGGCATACAGCCGCTCCAGTGTCAGATGGCCTTCAAAGTAAGCCTTGATGGCCTTGGCGGGATCCTCTGCCACCCGGCCCTTGAACGACTCCAAAACCGGTACCGATGCTTTTACCTTCTGGAAATCGGCCTCCCATGCTTCCACGGTCAGATAAAGGTCTTCCAGCTTCCATTGCCAGCGCTTATCCATTTCATTGCGCAGCTTTACTTGTTCTGCCATTGCTTTTCTCCTTACTTATTTTTTGCTGCGGATATATGCTTTCATTCTCAGAAAGCTTTGCCTAAAGCCTGTAAAGGAATGCTGCGCGATTTCCCGCACTACCGGGCGCATGGCATGCGAGCCTGCCTCCTTCAAAAATGGCAGGACCAGGAGCACGGTCAGGGTGCGCAGTATGGAGGAGGTGGCGAAAATGTAGTGATACCTGTTGAGCGTGATGCCCGGAAGATGGAGTTGAAGCGTTTCCAGGCGGGCATAAATGCCTTGCACCATCAGTCCGCCTACCGTATTCCCCAGGGCGACGCCCGCCAGGTTGATAATGGTGAAGAATACCGCCAGATACATGGAAGGATTCTTTTCCCCGGCCAGGTTGAGGGGAAGGTTTTGCTGCCCCAGGTCAATGGGCGACCAGAAAATGCCCGACAACAGATTCAGCACGATAACCAGCCAGGTGGTGGCAGGGGTGACGGACACCCACAGCAGCGGGGTGATCATGCACATCAGTACGGATATATGCAGGATCGGCTTGTTGCCATACCGGTCCATCAGCCGGCCCCAGCGGGATACGAAGATCACGGCCATCACGTTGGAAGTGATCTGGTTGTACAACGTGATCTGCGTATAGTTCATGCGCAGGTTTTCCAGCATGTGCACATTGAAAAAGGGCGCAGACACGTTGACTGAAAAATGCCAAGCGGTGTAAAACAGCGTTACCATCATGAAGGGTTTGTCCCGGAGCACCGCGCGGATCATGGTCAGGAAGCTTTCCTGCTTCTCTTCCGGCGGCGGAGTGCGCATTTTGGGCCAATCCACAAAAAGGAAGAAGGAAAGGTCGATGATACCCAGGATGCCTGCCGCTACCAGCACAATGGTATAGCCCAGCGCGCCTGTGCTGTCCATGATCCAGGAAACCATAAGCCCTGCGGCAATGCCCGCCATCACGAAGGTACGGTAGCGGACGCTGAAATATCTGCCCCGGATGCGCATGGGCACCAGATCACCCATCAGGCTGTTGAAGCTCAGGTTGACTACCGAGTTGCCCCCGGCAATGAGCGCCACCAGGACGATCACTGCCCACGGCCGAAGATAGTGCGTGGCTTCGGGGATCAAAAAGGGGATCATTCCGATGGGGATCCACAGGAAACGGCCCAGCATGCCGAAAAACAGGAGCAGAAAGCGGCGGTTGCGCTTGCGTTCCATCAGATAGCTGATGAATAATTGCGAGGTGTTGGCAATCACAGGGATCGCCGCAATGATCCCCAACTGGAGGTCGTCGGCACGGATGATCTCGCGCAGGAATCCCGTCCAGGCGGCGCCGGTGACGATTACGCCGGCAGCATTGCCAAACGTTGCGGACCAGATGATCAGATACAGGCTGCGGCGGAGACTGTCGGTCATGCCGGTGGAATCGAACAAGTCTCGGGAGCGGGGCCAATGAAGCATTCGGCCCCATTTGGGCTTATTCATGGGAGTAAATACCAGCCTTTCGTGTGCATGAAGGCATAGCAGGCGCCGCACCATCGGGCGGCGCATCCGGCATCATCGGCAGAAATACGGGGTCCAAGGCCCATGCATATTCTATCCCATCCGCTGGCAAGTTGCAAGGAGGGGAATCACTTTCTCCCGGCTTTTGTGTAGGTGATGGGCACCCGGACGGAAGGGGTGTCCGCGCCCTTTGACGTAAAGCTCAAAAAGCCTTCCCGAAGGGTCAGATTGCCTGTGCTGCCTTGAAGGCTGCCGTTCTTTATCAGCAGGGGAACAAGCTTTGCGGTAAGCTGCGGTCCGCCGCCTTTTTGAAGGCAATCCTTCCAAAGGGTAAAGCGGCAGCCCTGACGGTACAGGGTACAGTAAAAAGCCTTCGTATTCTCCGCCACGCCGCCTTCCAGGCATACCGGGCACTTCACATCCGGCAAGGGGGGAGATGCGGCCTTTGTGCGGGTTTTCCCCTTTGGGCCGTCCTCCTTTGCAAAGCTGGCGGACTTTGCATCCTCCCGGGCATAGCTGACCAGAAAGCTGCACAGGCGGCGGATGCCTTGAAGGAAAGGCGTTGCTTCCTGGGAGCCGGCGGCGATTTGGTTGAGGGCCAGCTCCCAGCGGCCGGTGGTCTCCGGTGAGGAGATCTCCGGCGGGGCCACGCGGATCAGCTCAACGCCCTTTTCCGCAGCCAGCAGCGTTTTTCCCTTGCGCGCAATGTAGCCCACCGCCACCAGCCGCTCGATGATGGCCGCCCGCGTAGCCGGGGTGCCCAAACCGCTGCCTTTCATCTGCTCCTTGAGTTCCTCGTCCTCGATATCCCTGCCCGCGTGCTCCATGGCCGAAAGCAGGCTCCCATCGGTATAGGGCGGCGGGGGCTTGGTGCTTTCCTTTTTAAAGGAGGCCTTTTGTACCGTGCGGATATCGCCGGCAGCAAGGGCGGGGAGAGGCGATTCGTCATCCTTTGCTGATCTTTCGATCCCTTCGTACACCTTTTTCCAGCCGATTTCCTTTACGGCCCGGCCGGTGGTGCGGAAGGTATGCTCGTGCACGCCGGTGATTACCTTCAGCGCGTCGTACGTGTGGGCCGGGTAGAAGGCAGCCAGCAGCCTGCGGGCAATAAGATCGAACAGCTTTTTTTCATCCGGCGGCAGCTTGGCTATATCAGTCTTTTTCGGCGTGGGCAGGATGGCGTGGTGGTCGCTGATCTTGCTGTTGTCAAAAATGCGCCTGGTGTGGCTCAGCTTGCCCCCGGGCATCGCGCCGGGGATCAGGGGCTGGTAATCGTCCGGCAGGCTTTGCATCGCCCGTTTGGCGGGGCCGGCCATATCGTCGGGCAGGTGGCGGCTGTCGGTGCGGGGATAGGTGATTGCCTTGTGGGTTTCATACAGGCTTTGGGCCACCTTCAGCGTTTTTTGGGCGGTAAAATTCAAAAGGCGGTTGGCATCCCGCTGAAGCTGGGTCAGGTCGTAAAGCTGGGGCGGAAGCTCCTGCTTGGGCGTTGATTCGGATAAGAGGACCTTGCCTTCCCGGCCTTTTACAGACTGGGCAATCGCTTCCGCGGCTTCCTTCGCAGGGATGCGGGTATCGTTCTCCTGCCCCTCCTTGAACCACATACCCTGGTAATCGCCAAAATCCGCTGTGACGGTGTAGTATTCCTCCGGCTTGAAGGCCGCGATTTCCAGGTGGCGTTTCACCAGTATGGCCAATGTCGGCGTCTGCACGCGGCCGACGCTTAGCAGCACATTATGCTTGAGCGTAAAGGCTCGGCTGGCGTTCATGCCCACCAGCCAGTCCGCCTGGGCGCGGCAGGATGCGCTGGTATACAGATGATCGTAAGCCGCGCCGGGCTTAAGCGCCGCGAAGCCTTCCAAGATGGCCTCGTCGGTCATGGAGCTGATCCACAGCCTGTCCACGGGCCTTTTGCACCCGGCCTCCTGATAAATAAAGCGGAAGATCAGCTCGCCCTCCCGCCCGGCGTCAGTGGCGCAGATGACCCGGTCCGTTTCCTTGTCACATAACCATTTTTTCAGAATGCGAAACTGGCCCTTTGTTTTGGGCAGCACCTTTAGCGGTATGCGCTCGGGCAGGATGGGCAGATCGTCCATGCGCCACTTCTTGTATTTTTCGTCCATCTCATCGGGGTCGCAAAGGGCCACCAGATGGCCGATGGCCCAGGTGACTACGTATTTTTCCCCCAGCAGGCAGCCGTCGCCCCTCTCCCGGCACTTCAGCACCCGGGCAATGTCCCGGCCCACGCTGGGTTTTTCCGCTACAATGACTGTTCTTCCCATGAGAGACCTTTCCCCAAGGGCTCTGCCCCCGGACCCCGCCAAAAAGCATCCTCCCACCCGCTGTTCATTATATCCCAGCCAAATGGAAGGATGCAATATATCACACTTGTATACAGTTTATAAAGATACTGGGGATTCCAAGGGGGCTGTATCCCCGTGGCAGGGTCCGGGGGCAGCGTCCCTGGCGGCGGTATCCTTAAGGATCTGAAGACCTTGCTCATCCTCAAACTGGTTGGTATACAGGTGGTAGTAATAGCCTTTCCTGACGATGAGCTGATGGTGATTGCCTTCCTCGATGACCTTGCCATCCTGTATGACCAGGATGCGGTCGGCGGAGCGCACGGTGGAAAGGCGGTGGGCGATGATGAAGCTTGTGCGGCCTTTCAGCACCTGCTGGATGGCCTGCTGGATCAGCATCTCCGTTTCCGTGTCCACGGAGGAGGTGGCCTCGTCCAGCACGAAGATGGCGGGATCGGCCAGGATGGCCCGCGCAAAGGAAATAAGCTGCTTTTCGCCTGTGGACAGGCGGTTGCCGCCCTCGCCCACATCGGTATCATAGCCCTTTTCCAGGCGCAGGATAAAGGGCTCGGCATTCACCATCTGCGCGGCTTGATGAATCTGTTCCTCCGTGGCATCCATACGCCCATAGCGGATATTGTCGCGGATGGTGCCGCTGAACAGGTGCGGCTGCTGCAGCACATAGCCCAGGTTGCTTTGCAGCCAAAGCTGGCTGCGCTTGCGGTAGTCCACGCCGTCGATGAGGATGCTTCCTGCCGTAGGCTCGTAAAACCGGCAGATCAGGTTGACGATGGTGCTTTTGCCGCTGCCCGTTTCGCCGACCAGCGCGATGGTCTGCCCGGCTTTTACGCGCAGGTTGAAATTCTTCAGCACCTGCTCGCCCTCCTTATAGCGGAAGGACACGTTTTGAAACTCGATATTGCCCTTCAAAGCGGGCCAGTTCTCCCGATGGGGATGGAAGTTGTCGCCGAATTTTTTCACGACCTCGGGGGAATCCACGATGT
>JAEWWY010000090.1 GCA_023458835.1 Bacillota bacterium | reverse complement strand
ATGTGGTCTTCCGTGACCTGGGGCTTTTGATCGTGGATGAGGAGCAGCGTTTTGGCGTAGGCCACAAGGAAATCATCAAGAATATGAAGACCACCATGGACGTGCTGACGCTTTCTGCTACGCCTATACCAAGAACGCTGCACATGTCCATGGTGGGCATCCGGGATATGAGCCTGCTGGAAACGCCGCCGGAGGAGCGGTTTCCGGTGCAGACCCATGTACTGGAGTATGCCGACGGGCTGATCCGGGATGCGATCCTGCGGGAGCTTGCCCGGGGCGGGCAGGTGTATTTTTTGTATAACCGCGTCCGCTCCATTGAGCAGTTTTACGCACGCTTGAAGCAGCTTGTGCCCGAAGCGCGCATAGCCATTGCCCACGGACAGATGAAGGAAAACGCGCTGGAAGATGTGATGATGGATTTTTATGACGGCACGTATGACGTGCTGCTGTGCACCACCATTATCGAAAGCGGCCTGGACATTCCCACGGCCAATACATTGATCGTATTTGACGCCGACCGCTTCGGCCTTTCGCAATTGTACCAGCTTCGCGGGCGGGTGGGGCGCAGCAACCGCCAGGCCTACGCCTATTTTACCGTACGCCCCGACAGGATGGTAAGCGAAACGGCGCAAAAGCGATTGGCGGCCATCCGGGAGTTCACGGAATTCGGCGCGGGCTTCCGCATCGCCATGCGGGACCTGGAGATACGCGGTTCAGGCAACATCCTGGGGCCGGAGCAGCATGGGCATCTGAGCACCGTGGGCTATGACATGTACTGCAAGCTGATCGAGGAAACCATTCGGGAAGTGCGGGGCGATCAGGCATCTTTCATGGATCTGGAAACGCGCATTGAACTGAAGGTGAATGCCTTCCTGCCGGCGGACTACGTGCCCGACGAGCGCCAGCGCATGGAGATATACAAGCGCATTTCACTGCTGGAGGACCGCGCCGGCCGGGAGGATATCGAGGAGGAGCTTTTGGACCGCTTCGGCGAAGCGCCGGAGGCGGTGGAGAGCCTGCTGGACATCGCCCATTTGAAGGCGCTGTGCCGCAAGCTGGGCATCGTCCACGTATCCCACAAGGCGTTTACCATGACCATGAAGCTGGAGGAAAAGCATGTGCCCGATCCCTTGAAGCTGATCGATGCGCTTTCCCAAACAGACAAGCGGCTGCTCCTCTCCGCATCCAAAACTCCGGCACTGCTGCTTAAGGATGCGAAGCTTACGGTAGAGGAGCTGCTTCCGCTGGCAGTAAAGCTTTTGGAAAAGGTCGTGGCGTTGATCAGCGCGTAATCCATGCCATGGGAAGGGGTGATCGGATGCGGAGATGGTTCAGAAAAAGATCGGTATTCGTGATGCTGCTATCCATCTTTCTGGTGGTTATGATCCCTATGTACATTCTGGGTTTTGGCATCTATAGCTGGGGCCATGGAATGACCAGGCAGGAGATTACCAATTCACTCAATTCCACCGTTTCGTTTTATATCCGCACGCTGGAATCTGAAATACAGCGCATACGAGACTTGCAGTTTGAATGCCTGAATGATTCCAATCTGTTTTATTATGTGAATGCATCCCACATCATGTCGCAGTTTCAGCGCGTAAGCGCGCTGCTGTCGCTGCAGAACCGCCTGAGCGTGATGCGCGACAGTTCCCATTATATCCTGGATGCCATTTTATATCTTCCACGCAACGGCAGGATGATCTCCGCCAAGGGGGGCGTGGATGAGCTGTCGGATGCATGGAAACCCATCGTTGCGGCCAAGGCCGACGAATCCGCGGCCGGCATCATCTATAAGGATGGGCGGTTGTACCTGGGCGCGGCCTATCCCGTCCTCCCTGCCGATCCTGACGCCACACCCTTATATATATTGATCATTGAGCTGTCCACCAAAGACATACAGGACTTTTTGCTCTCCTTCAACCTGTATGAGGATGGCGGGACGGTGCTGTATAATGAGAGACAGGATTATAGGCTTTCAAGCGATAATGCGGGGGAAGTTGTGGATTATATCCGGCGGGACATGCAAACCACGGGCGCCATGCATCTGTCCAAAGAAGCTGCCGTATCCATGAACAACCGGCAATACCTTGTGGTGGGGGAAGCTTCGAGATACCTGAACATGGAGCTTTACACCTATATTCCCGAAACGCAGATCTATCAGGGCATATGGCGGTATCAAACGCTGTTTTTGATTTTTTCCGTGGCGGCGTTTGTGGTGGTGGTGATTTTTTCCCTGGCCTTGTATATGCTGATCAAGAAGCCTATGAACTTATTGGTGCGCTCACTGCGCAAGGTGGAGCGGGGCGACTTGTCCACCCGTATCGAGCATCATGTCAGCGATGAGTATGCCTATCTGTATGATACGTTCAATGGGATGGCGGCAGCGCTGGAAAACCTGTTTGAGCTTAATTACAAGCAACAGCTTTTAACCCAGCGGGCGGAGCTGAGGCAATTGCAGGCGCAGATCAACCCGCATTTTCTGCACAACAGCTTCTTCATCCTCTACCGGATGGCCAAGGATGAAGACTATGAGAATATCTCGGTATTTTTGACATATCTGTCCGATTACTACCGTTTTATTACCCGCAACGCCCAGATGGATGTGAAGCTTTCAAGCGAAGTCACCCATGCTTATAATTATGCCCGCATCCAGCAGGTGCGCTTTGGCAGGCGAATCAAAATCATGCTGGAGGATTTGCCGGGCGATTGTGCTGATGTGATGGTGCCAAGGCTCATATTGCAGCCTGTGCTGGAAAACGCCTTCGACCATGGCCTGAAGGATGTGGCTGAAAATGGGCAGGCGAGCGTTACATATAAACAGGATGGGGATATGCTGACGATGACCGTGGAGAACAACGGTGCCCCTCTTTCCGAAGAGGAGCTTGCGGCTATGAACCAAAACCTGGACGCGGCGGATGATCTGCAGGAGTGTACGGGGATCATCAATATTCACAGAAGGCTTCGGCTGAAGTTTGGGCATGGCAGCGGGCTGAAGCTGTCTCATGGAGGCATGGGGGGCCTGAAAGTGGATATTACGCTGAAAATCCCTGAAAATCCGTTTGCTGACCCGAAAGATTCCCAAGATGTGAATGGAGAGAATTGACGTGTACCGACTGCTGGTGGTGGATGACGAGCCGTTTATTACCGATTCCCTGGCCAACATGCTGGAGACGGTCATGGAGGGCAAGCTTGATATTTACAAGGCTTATTCTGCCTTCCAGGCGCTGGAATATCTTGCGCGAGCCAGTTTTGACATCATGATCCTGGATATTCAGATGCCCGGCATGTCGGGGATTGAGCTGATCAAAAAAGTCAGTGTCCAGTGGCCTTCCTGCCGTGTGGTATTTTTAAGCGGCCATGATGAATTTGAATACGCCCATCAGGCGTTGCAATACCATGCCCTGCGGTATGTACTGAAAAATGAAGGTGATGAGGCACTTTTGGATGCCATTCACCAGTGCATAGCCGATATTGAACGGGAGGCAGTCAGCGATGCGCTTCTTAGCCGTGCCGAAGAACAGATGCGCATGTGCATGCCGGTCCTGCGCCGGGAGTTTCTGCACGGCCTTTTGACGGGCACCATGGCGGAAGGGGAAGAGCGCGCACAGCAGTTCAAACGGTATGGCGTTCTTTTGGATGCTGCCCAGCCGGTACTTTTGCTGGCCGCCCGGCGGGATGAATTTCGGGTGGAGGACTTGTCCACCCAGGTGGATATTGTCATCCGGGCAAAGCTTTCCCATGCCGCCCGGTGCGAAATCTGCTGCGCCGATTCCAGCTTCATGCTCTGGCTGATACAGCCCCTTGGAGGTGAGCCCTTGGAGAGGGCGGCGCTGACGGTGAAGGGCATGGCGGAAACCATACAGCGCACCTGCCTGCAGACGCTGAACGCATCTGTTTCCTTTGTATTTGACGCGCGCCCTTGTGCCTGGGAATCGCTGAAGGAAAAAAGCGAGGTGCTGCGCTATGCGGTGGAATGTTTGCTGGAGAAGCGCAGCAGCATGGCATTTGTGGATGTGGAGTTCTTCCGGGCAAATGAATTGTCCCAAGCGGACGGCTTTGTGGACAAGCTAAAGTTTTCCAAGCTCAAGGAAAAGCTGGCGGATATCTCCTGGTCCATGTCCAACGGTGATGTGCAGCAGTTTGAAGGGCTTTCCACAGAGCTTTTAAAGGCGCTGGAGCCCCATTTGGGCGGGGAGGACCTTTATATTCTTGAGATCATGAACCAAATGGATTCCATGCTCCTTTCCTTTGTGATCAGCCATGACCTGAAGGAACAAATCGGCGGCGACCCGCTGTTCCGCGCCATCATCGCCGGCCAATCCGCCATGGGGGATTGGCGCGCCCGGATGGAACGGTTTGCCTTTCTTGGCAAACGGCTGATGGAGCTGTGGCTCATGGAACAGAAGGATAAGAGCGATGCCTTTGTCCGCAGCATTGACAAGTACATTCAAAGGCATCTGGGTGATGATCTTTCCCTGGTCACCTTGTCGGAAAAGGTGTTTTTGAATCCCTCCTACCTGTCCAGGCGCTACAAGGAGCTTACCGGCAAAAACATCACCGATACCATTACCGAAGCGCGCATGGTCAGGGCTGCACAGCTTCTGGATGACGAGCAGTACAAGGTGCGCAACGTGGCCGAGATGGTGGGCTTTGCTTCCGCCGCCCACTTTTCAAGGGTGTTCAAGAAGCATACCGGCATGACACCCCAGGAGTACAGGGATCATTCCCGGGGCGTGGTATAGTGTAATCGCATAGCATTCATCTGGGCGCACTGGCAAGCGCCCCTTTTTTATTGAAGCTGGTATATGTGCGGCTTTGCCCTGGTATATGTGCAATCAGGCGGGAAACAAACCAAAAAGGCAGGCAAGAAGTAAAAAGGTAGCAACGATAGTATAATTTATACAATATGCAAGTGAGGTTTTATCGCGTTATAATCTAATTAGCCAAATCCGGAACAAATGAATAGGAGGGTTTTCATGAAAAAGATCAAGAAACCACTGGCGATGCTGGCTGCGGCGATCCTGCTGGCCGGCATGATGTTTGGCGCTACAGCGTTGGCATCCGAGGCAGACCCCTTTGGCAAGTACGAAACACCCATTGAAATCACCATGGTCAAGAACCTGGGCTCCGGCGCACTGGAGTTCCCGCAGGGCGACTCCATTGAAAGCAATGTGTGGACCCGTGAATTTGAAGAGGTACTTGGCATCAAGAGCCGCTTTCTGTGGACCACCAATGAGCAGCAGTATACTCAAAAAGTGAATATTGCCATCACCTCCAACGAGCTGCCTGACGTAATGGCGATATCCAGAACCCAGATGAAGATGATGTACGAAAATGGCCAACTGATGGATATTTCCGAGGTGCTGTCCAAGTATGCCGCCCCCTACACCTGGGAGATACTCAACTCCGATGGCGGCATAGGCCTGAAATCCGCCACCTTTGATGGTAAGCTCTATGCCATTCCCCAGGTCAGCGCAGGCCTTATGTCCGCCAAGGTGCTGTGGATCCGCACCGATTGGTTGGATAAGCTGGACCTGAAGATTCCCACGACGGTGGATGAGTTCATGGCCGTTGCCGATGCTTTCACCAACCAGGATCCCGATGGCAATGGCGTGAAGGATACCTTTGGCCTTGCTTTCCACAAGGATCTGTTTGACGTAGGCTATGCCTGCCTGGAAGGCTTCTTCAATGCCTATGGCGCATACCCCAACATTTGGGTAAATACCGGCGACAGCTTGGCTTACGGAAGCGTGCTGCCCGAAATGAAGACGGCTTTGGGCGCGCTGCGTGACATGTACACCAAGGGCCTCATTGATCCGGAATTTGGCGTCAAGGATTCCAACAAGGTGAACGAGGATGTCGGTGCCGGCCGCTTCGGCATGATGTTCGGTGATTTCTGGAATGCCGCGTGGATCAACTCCGTCAAGGTTGCCAATCCCACCATGGAATGCGTGCCGGTGGCCATCCCCAGTTTGAGCGGCGCCCCCGCCAAGGCCCAGATC
>JAEWWY010000089.1 GCA_023458835.1 Bacillota bacterium | reverse complement strand
GCTTGACGGGGATTCGGAAATCCAGCTCACCACCTTGCCGGAATCCGACGGATACCTGCAGTTGACCATGGATGTCATGAAGGATTTCGGCGCAGCCATCCGGCGGCCCCATCCCCAAGGCTTTCTTATTCCGGGCGGCCAAAGATACCGGCCCGGCAATTATGCGGTGGAAGGGGATTACTCCCAGGCAGCGGTGATGCTCTGCGCCGGGGCGCTGGGCAGCAATGTCGCTGTCCGGGGGCTGAATCCCGCCTCCCACCAGGGGGACCGGGCGGTCGTCGGGCTGCTTTCACAAATGGGGGCCGAACTGGTTTTGAAGGATGGCGCATGCTTTATGAAAGCAAACGGCCTGCGCGGCATCCGCATGGACGGAGGCCAGTTTCCCGATATCCTGCCCATGATGGCCCTCGTTTGCTGCCTGGCCAGGGGGGAAAGCCGCATTGAAAACGCGGGGCGGCTTCGGCTGAAGGAGTGCGACCGCCTTTTAGCCACCGTGCAGGAGTTATCCGGGCTTGGCGCCGATATCCGGGCGGAAGGGGATACAATGATCATCCATGGCCGGGACGCACTTTTGGGCGGCATTCCGGTCAGCAGCCACAACGACCACCGCATGGCCATGATGCTGTCCATCGCCGCCCTTCACTGCAGGGAGCCCATTCGGCTGGAGGGACCGGCCTGCGTAAAAAAATCCTGGCCAAGCTATTGGGAAAATTATAAGGCGCTGGGAGGAATGATCTCATGAGCAGCAGCTTCGGAAGGCATTTGAAATTGTCCCTGTTCGGGGAATCCCACGGGGTAGGCCTTGGCATTGTGATGGACGGCCTGCCGCCGGGCCTTGCATTGGACCTTGCGGAGATCGGCCGGGAAATGGCCCGCCGCGCCCCCGGAAGGAATGACCTTTCCACGCCGCGCCGGGAAAACGACATACCGGAAATCCTGTCCGGCGTGTATGGCGGCAGGACCACCGGCGCGCCCTTGGCCGCGCTTATAAGAAGCCGGGACACCCGCTCCCAGGACTACGGCGAAGAGCTGGACAAGCCCCGTCCGGGCCATGCCGATTATACGGGCCATGTGCGCTACATGGGCTTTGGCGACCACCGGGGCGGCGGCCACTTTTCCGGCCGGCTTACCGCCCCCATCGTGTTCGCCGGGGCGGTGTGCAAGCAATGGCTGAAAGAAAACAATATCCGCATCTACGCCCATATCCAAAGGCTGGCGGGCATCGACGACGGCAGCTTCCTGGATGGGGAAGCGAAGGAAGCCCTTTTGTCCTCCCTGGGCGCGGAAACGCTGCCGCTTTTGCATCCCGCGCTCAGAGACGGTATGGCCCAGGCCATCCTTAACGCCAAGGAGCAGGAGGATTCCGCAGGCGGCATCGTGGAGTGCATGGCTGTGGGGCTGCCGGCCGGGCTCGGCGCGCCGTTTTTTGATTCGGCGGAAGCCGTCCTGTCCCATTTGATGTTTTCCGTGCCGGCGGTGAAAGGCGTCTCCTTTGGCGCAGGCTTCCCCATGGCCGATATGCGGGGCTCAGAATGCAACGATCCCTTCTATTATGATGAGATGGGCGTTGTCCGCACAAGAGCCAACAACTGCGGCGGCATCCTGGGCGGCATCACCACCGGCATGCCCCTTCTTTTCCGCTGCGCCATAAGGCCCACCTCGTCTATCGCAAGGGCGCAGGAAACCGTTTCCCTGAAAGAGAAATCAAATACATCGCTGCAAATCACAGGCAGGCATGACCCCTGCATCGTGCCAAGGGCGCTGCCCGTTATTGAGGCCATGACCGCCATCGGGCTTTGCGAACTGTGGAAGGAGCGTTATTCATGCCGGATCTGACAGGCGCCGTCGCCTTCCCCGGCACGGAGGGGTCCTTTTCCCAGCAGGCCGCCGCGTCTTTCTTCGGGGAGGACAGCTCCTTTCTCGCCTGCGATACCTTTGGCGGCGTATTGGCGGCGGTGGCGGGGGGAGACGCCGCCTACGCCGTGCTGCCCATTGAAAATTCCTCCGCGGGGGCGGTGGCGGAAACGTATGACCTGCTGCTCAAATCCAGCCTGCATATCGTGGGGGAGCAGGTGCTTCCCGTGGCCCATCATTTGCTGGCGGTGCAGGACGGCCGGATGGAGGAGCTCCGGGAAATCCACTCCCATCCCCAGGCGCTGTCCCAGTGCCGGAGCTTTTTATCCGGCTATCCCAATATCGTGCAGGTTCCTTCCCTGAACACCGCACTGAGCGCCAGGAGCGTGGCCCAATGGAAGGACACGCGCCGGGCCGCCATCGCCGGGAGCTATGCCGCAAGGCTGTACGGCCTGCACATTCTCCGGGAGAATATCCACGATAACCCTTACAACACCACAAGGTTCGTGGTCATCAGCCGGGAGAACCGCTCCCTGCGGGCGCCCAACAAAGCCAGCGTCACCTTTCACGTGGCCAATCAGGTGGGGTCACTGGCCCAACTGCTCACCTGCTTTGCCCAGCACAATGTCAATTTGAGCAAGATCGAATCCAGGCCTATTCCGGGCAGACCCTGGGAATACTTCTTTTTCGCCGACTTTGAGGGCGTCATTGACGAAGCGGAGCTGAACAAGGCGCTATCGGCCGCTTCCGGCTGCGCCAGGGAGCTAAGGCTCCTGGGCCGGTATGGCAAGGCGGGATGAGGAGGGATCATTTTGGAATTCCTTGGACTTATCGGGGAGAAGCTGGGGCACAGCCTGTCGGAGGTCATCCATACCCGGCTGTTTGAGCTTCTGTCCCTCCCAGCCGCCTACAAGCTGATGGAGATCCCCAGGGACTCGTTGAAGGATGTGGGACAGGCCCTCAGGCTTTTGTCCTTCAAGGGGATCAACGTCACCATCCCCTACAAGGAGATGATCCTGCCCCAACTGGATGAAATGGATGCTTCCGCCAGGGCACTTCTGGCTGTGAACACGGTCAGGAACGCGGGCGGCAGGCTCATCGGCTACAATACGGATGTATACGGGCTGAAGGAAATGCTTGCCTTCCATGATATGGACCCCGCCGGGAAGAAGGCGGTGGTCCTGGGCAGCGGCGGGGCGGCCAAGGCGGCGCTGCAGGCGCTTCATGAGTTGGGTGCGGCCCATGTGTATGTGGCCAGCCGCAGCCCGGAGGGGAAAGCGCCGCCGCTGCCGAATACATGCTTCATCGGCTATGAAGCCCTGGAAAGCATGTCCGGCGGGTTGTTGCTCAACGCCACGCCGGTGGGCATGTGGCCCCACGGGGATGCTTCCCCCGTGCCAGGGGATGTGGTCGCCCGGTTCGACGCCGTGGTGGATACCATCTACAATCCCTGGGAGACGCGGCTTTTATCCATGGCGCGAAGCTTCCATAAGCCCTGCTGCAACGGCCTGTACATGCTGGTGGCCCAGGCGGTGCGGGCGGAGGAAATCTTTTGGGAGAAAAGCATCCCGCGGGAAATCACCGGCATCATTTACCGGGAGCTGTATGACAAGCTGGCCCGCTAAGGAGGAAAGTACATGCGCATCCTTTTGCTCAACGGTCCCAACCTGAACCTTACGGGGCTCCGGGAGCCCGGTGTATACGGCGTAAAAAGCTACGAGGCCATTTGCGCCCAGCTTCAAAAGGAAGCGGAAAAGCGGAATATCGATCTGGACATCCGCCAAAGCAACCATGAGGGGCTGCTCATAGACTGGGTGCACGAGGCTTTTTTGAAAAAGTACGACGGCATCATTCTAAACGCCGGGGCGTATACCCATTACAGCTATGCGCTGCACGACGCGCTGAAGGCCGCCGCCTTGCCCGCGGTGGAGGTGCATCTTTCCAACATCCATGCCCGGGAGGAGTTCCGCCATACTTCCGTGACCGCCCCCGCCTGCCTGGGGCAGATTTGCGGCTTCGGCCCCCAAGGCTATGTGCTGGCCATGGAGGCGCTGGAAGAGCACATCAGGGAGCGCCGCCCATGAACATCGCCATCGCGGGCCTTGGCGTCATCGGCGGCTCCTTTGCCATGGGCCTGAAAAAAGCGGGCTATGACGCGGTATACGGCATCGATACGAGCGAGGAAACGCTTTTGAAGGCCAGGGAGCAGGGCTATATCCTGGAGGGCAGCCGGGATGGCGCGGAGCTGTTGCAAAAGGCCGATTTAACCATCCTTTGCATCTATCCCCACAGCGTGCCGGGCTTTTTAACCGCCCATAAAAAGGATTTCAAGCCGGGCTCCGTCATCACCGACGCCACAGGCGTCAAAAGCGCGCTGGTGAGCCAACTGGAAAGCCTTCTGCCCGGGAACGTCGATTTTGTACCAGGGCACCCCATGGCCGGCCGGGAAAAGATGGGCTTTGATTTCGCCTCCGACGCGGTGTTCAAAGGGGCGAATTATCTCATTACACCCCTCCCCCACAACAAGGAGGAGAGCCTGCGCCTGGTGGAATCGGTGGCGATGGATCTGGGCTTTAAGCGGGTGCGGCGCATATCCCCGGAAACCCACGACATGCTGATTGCCCACACCTCCCAGCTTCCCCACGCGCTGGCCGTAGCTTTGATCAACAGTGACCGGGAGGGCCGGGAAACAGGACAGTTCATTGGCGACAGCTACCGGGACCTGACCCGCATCGCCAAGATCAACGGTGCTTTATGGAGCGAGCTTTTTTTGTCCAACAAGGATTTTCTGCTGGAAGCCATCGGCGATTTTTCCGCCCAGCTCGGCTTGATCCGGGATGCGCTTGAGCGGGAGGACAAGGATGCGCTCATTCGGCTTTTTGAAGCTTCTACCGCCCGCCGGGAGAAGCTGGATTCCTGAGAAGAATGCACACGCGCACATGGTCCGGGTTCTGTCATATTCTTCTGGCGCTCATAAATGAACGAAAATGAACATATCGGTTATCGCCGATATGTTTTTTTGATATACGCATTCGAATATAGAATCCATTCACGGCAATAGGATAAAATAGCAAACCTGGAGAGAATGAATTGACGCAATCTGTAGATTATGTTAGCATGTAATAAATGAAACGATTCATATAAGAATTCGGACATAAGCGGCGCGAAGGCGGACAATGGCAGTACGAGGCATGGGAAAAAAGTGTGATCGCTTCACACGGCATGAAATCGGAGATGATGCGGGTGAGTGGCATCGGGTTGCGGGGGAACGGGCATGGGCGCAAAAAGCAATCTGTCTTCTCCAAAACGATGGTTTACATGACGCTTTTTGCGGTGCTATCCACCACCGTTTTTTGCTACTTTTTGTGGAACCTCCTCTCGCGGGAGTATACCGGCAGGGTCCGCGATGTGGCGCAGTCCCTTTTTGATCTTCGGTGCAAGGAGCTGGAGGACGAAATGATATCGCCCGTCCTGCTTGAGGCATGGGATATGATAGTCGGCGCAAAAAAAGATCTGGTATTTTCCTATTTCATGGCGAGAGAGATGGACCATTACGCCAAAATATACGCGCTTTCCCGAACCATTCAATCCTCCGTGGCCGCCAAGAGTTCCGTCATCAGCACAATTTCACTATACACTGAGGGACTCAACCTGTTTTTATCCAGCGAAAGCGGCCTGTCGCTGCCTACGGACCGCAACGCATCGAACACGGTATACCGGATGATATTCGGCAGGCATGTAGCTTCGTGCGATAGCAGTTGGTGGGACACCGACAGCAGCGGTATGATATCGTATAACATCATGTATCCCCAGGGGGTTGACAGCAAGTATGCGCTTGGGTATATCTCCATAGGCATCAACGGCCATCTGCTGGACAAGCTTGTTTCCAGGTGGAATACCGACAGCCAGGCCGGATACTTGGTATATGACCAGTTGGGGAAGCCCCTTTTGTTCCATGCGCCACCGGAAGTACAGCGCAAACTGGGCAGCCGCCTGCCGGCGGAACAAAACTACCTGCACAGCGATGGGCTGGAGGCATACAGCTTTGTGCTTTCCAATGGATGGCGTGTACACCAAGTGGCGGTACGGGACAATATCTATCGGAGCCTCTATCTGCTGGGGGCTTCCATCGCCGGCGTGTACGGCGTATTGCTGTTTTGCTGGATGGGAAGCGCCAAGGTATCCCAGATCATGTTTCGAAAACCGCTGAAGCATATCATTGATGAGATACGGGATGATTTCACGCTGGAAAACGAGGAAGTACAGGATGAATATGAGTTCATTGGCAATCGGATAAAAGCGCTGCACAGCGAAGTATACAACCAGGACAGCTTGCTCAGGGAGAATCAGCAGGTATTGCAGCGCAATTTTCTCATCACGGTGATATTCAGTGAGCGCAATTCTCACAAGCATCTGTGTTCTTTTGCGCGGATTTGTGAAATCAGCCTTCCCTACAGCGCTTACTGTGTGATCCTCGTCAAGCTTCCCGCATATCAAGATGTTTTGGAAAAGCCATCCAAGGGAAGCGTCATGCAGCATGCCGGCAGCAATTTCGTATTTTATGCCACGCGCATTTCACAAAGTGAGGAGGATCGCTATCTGTTTTGCCTGTACAACTGCGGCGCAAATGAAGCGTCCCAGGCAGGAGAGGGAGCTTTGTCCGCGTTGGAGGCGATCTTGGGCGTCAACCGCGCGTGCCTTTTTTACACAATGGGCAGATTCTCCAGCTCGCTGGCCGATATGCACCATTCCCAACTTGATGCATACCAGGCCATAAGATATGCGTATTTCGTGAACGATCAGCGGCTGCTGAATGATCCGGGATTTATTGAGCGCTGCGAGCGGTCTGCAGCATGTGTGAAAAAGAGTTGCCTTGCACGCTTTTCCGCCTCGCTCAAAGAGCGTGATACGGCCAACGCGGTCGAAGCGCTGCAGGTATTGGAACGGGAGATTGTAAACAATCCTTATGCCTATCAGACAGTGCTGGATGTGGCCGCCTATATATCCACAGCCCTTTTCCTGCACATTATGGAGGTGGTGGATGATGTTGCCACAGCCAATGCGGTCAATGCCTTGTTGGGCAGCGCCTCCTGCTTTACGGATTTGGTGCAGACCCTATGCGTGGAGCTGGAATGCCTGAAGGCAAATTATTATGAGCCGGGCACACAGCCCGACCTGCCTGACAGCGCACAGCACAAAAGATTGCTGGTTTCCCGGGCACAGGATTTCATTTCAAAAAACATCCAGTCCGATTTGTCCATGGTGACTGTCAGCGAATATCTTGGGATCTCCGGCGCTTATCTGAGCAAAATCTTTAAGGAGGTTTCAGGACAAAACTTTGTACATTATGTGATTGAGCAGAAGCTGGAAAGGGCAAAAAGCCTGCTTGATGAAAACAGGGATCTGACGGTGGAGCAGGTGGCCTGCCAGGTGTGCTACAACAACACCTCCTACTTCATTCGAAGGTTCCGGGAGCAGTATAACATGACCCCCAAGGCCTACAGGGAAAGCCTGCAGGAGCAGACCTGACGGCAGGGCTGAAACAACGTACAGGCGTGCATAAAAAAAGCGCATCGGATTTTTGCTATATACATCCCGGATCCCTTTGACTTTACTGTCACCCAAGCGGGGGGCCAGGAAAAGAGGAATCCGCCGGCATATCCTCTTTTCCACCATGGTCACATTGGAAAGGTGCTATCTGCCCTCAGCAGTTGCATGATATTCCATAACACATGCGGGAGGAGTGTTGCTGGTGCGAGGCGGAAACTTGCAGGGCGCGGCGTATCCGGCCGGGCCCTTGGGCGCAGGCAGGCGGATAAAGGCAATTTGTCGGCACCGGGCGCTGTACGCCATGCTGGCCATACCGGTTGCGTACTACCTGGTATTCAAGTATGCGCCTATGTATGGCAT
>JAEWWY010000088.1 GCA_023458835.1 Bacillota bacterium | reverse complement strand
TCCGCCTGTATTTCCTTGCCGCCATTGTTTCTTCATTATAACAATATGAAAAGTATGTGTCAACTTGAGGCATATCGTTCCAATTATGGTACAATGGGTACAGCAGCCCCCACGCCGCAAACATGGCAGCATGGGACTGCTGAAAGTGAGGTTCAGGCATGAAGGCATCGCTATGGATAGGTACCTATACATCCGGCGGAAACGCGCAGGGGATGTATGAAGCGGAACTGGATATGGAAAGCGGGGCTTTGAGCGGCGTCCGCCTTGTGATTCGCCAGGAGGAACCCTCCTACCTGACATTTTCCGGGGACGGGAGGCGGCTGTACGCGGTGGAGGAAGCAGTGCCAAACGGCCGCGTGTTCAGCTATATGGCATCGCCGGAGGGTTGGGTGCAAACGGGCTGTGAAGCCTCCGGGGGCAGCGCGCCCTGCCATGTGATGCTGGATGAAGAGCATAATACCCTGGCCGTGGCCAACTATATGGATGGCGCGGTGAGCTTTTACGCATTGGATGCTTCAGGCGCGCTGCACGGCGGCCGGCAGACAATTGTGATGGAAGGGAAAGGCGTGCATCCAGAGCGGCAGGAGTGCGCCCACGCCCACCAGTGCGTGCGGTATGAGGAAAAGCTGCTGGTGTGCGACCTGGGCGCCGACAAGGTGCGCGTTTTTCACCGGGATGGTGACGGGCGGTACGGGGAGGAAGCGCCCCTTGTGCATACCAGGGCCGGCGCGGGGCCGCGCCACCTGGTTGTGACGCGGGACGGTGCGATGCTTTACCTGTTGTGCGAGCTTCAAAACGTGCTGTACGCCTTCCGCAAAACCGGCAAAGGCTTTGTGGAGGAAGGCGTTTACGGATATCTCCCGGACCAGGCGTCACAAAGCGCTGCCGCGGCGGTACGCCTAAGCGCTGATGAGCGGTTTCTGTTCGTTTCCAGCCGGGATGGATTCAACGGCGTGGCGCTGTTTGAACTGCACCCGAAAACGCGCCTGCCCCAATTAAGGGATGTATGCCCAACCGGTGCAACCCCCAGGGATATACTGCCGGCGGGGGCATTTTTGCTGTGCGCCTGCCAGGATCAAAACGTGGTGCAGGTGCTGAAGCTGGACCCGGAGCAAAAGAAGCTGGCCATGCACGGTGAAATTTCCGTGCCAAGGCCTGTATGCCTGGTGCTGAAGCGGTAGGGAAAGCGTGTTACTTTACCCGGATCACAGACGGATCTATGGCATGGATGGCAGGGGAGCAGGTGCGCGCCATGGTGCCGGCCAGCTCTGCCGTCATATCCTCGATTTTTTTCTTCACGGCGTCTGAACCGCCTTCCTGAAGCGGTCCCATCAAAGCGCGGCCCACGCATACCGCGGCAGCACCAAGGGCCAGCGCCTTGAATGCATCGATGCCGCTTTCCACGCCGCAGTCCACGAATACCGGCATGCTGCCACCCAGAGCCTTTATAATCCCGGGCAGCACCATCAGCGGCGGTACCGCGTAATCCAAAATGCCATGATGGTGGGAAACTACGATGCCCCGGACACCCGCTTCCGCGCATTTGCAGGCGTCCTGCTGGCTGAGCACCCCTTTGATGATAAAGGGCAGCTTTGTGGCCCGGACAAAGGATTTGATTTCGTCCAGCGTTTTGGGGACCATGGGAAGGCCCAGGACGGTATCGTATTTTCCCCTGCCGTTGAACGCATGGTCGATATCCATGCCTACGGCCAGCACGCCGCATTTTTGCGCGTGCTCTATTTTTTGGAATATGACGTCATTGTTTGCGTGGGGCTTGATGATCTTGATGGTCCGCGCGCCGGTCAGGGTGATGGCCTCCAGTTCATCTTCGCCGCCCATGCCTGTCCACATCACCGCGTTTGCGCTCAATGCACCCTTGGCCATTTCCACTGCGCCCCCGGGGCGGCGGTTGTCCAGGTGCGAAAGGGCCGCCGTCATGACCGGTGTTGCGAATGTTTCTCCGTAAAGCGTAAGCGTGGTGGATGGCTTCACCGCGTCGATGTGCCGCATTTCAATCAGCAGCCTGTCGAAATAATCCCGCGTGATTTGATTGGCGTCGCCCGTTTTATGCTTCTGCTGTTCCATAGGCCTCTCCCATTTCTGTTTTTCTTGCAGTATACTGTATAGGATTCCCTTTGTCCACTCCGGCAGATAAGAAGGGAAATGAAAGAGGAAGCTTATGCAGGCATATATCCGGGCCTATATGGACCGATTCCCGGTACTGTCCGTGAGCACGAACAAGGTGCTTGCCTTTTCCCTGAACGGGAGGGAGTATGTTATAAAAAAGCAGGCGCTGCCGGACGAGAAGCCCTCCCCATTCTGGCAGATGATGCGGGATGTGTTCGGTTCCGGTTTTTCAAGGCAGAGGGCATGCATGAAGAATATCTGCGCGCTGCTGGAGGAGAACCCGCATATACCGCCGGCGAAGCTGGTGCTTGTGGATGAGGAAGCAAGGCTGCAGGTGTTTGAAAAAATGCCGGGCATGGGCTGGGAACCGGATGCATTTCCGGCCGGTTCCGGCATTGCGCGCCAGTTGGGCCTGTTTATAGGCTTCAACCACAGCAGAAGCTATGACGCTTCTCAATTGCCTGGCATGGGGGATGGAGGGCATCTGAAGGAGAAGATCATGCGCTATATGGAAGATACGGTATCGCTGCACTGGAATGGCGAAGACGCGCTGGATGCAAGTGTCAGGGACTATTGTGAAAGGCTGAAAGCAGCGGATATTTCATGCAACGGACTTTCCCTGATCATGGCGGACATATCGGCAAACCAGTTTCTGTTTGGTGAAAATGAGATCACCGCCTGCGTGGATTTGGATGCGTATGTGATCGGGCCCAAGGCTTGGGAGCTGGCGCTCATCCAAAATTGCATAAAGGATATGGAGAGCTTCAAAAAGGGGTATGAGCGGTATCTGGAATACCCGGATATGGAAAAGGCAAGTGATTTTTATGGGTTTTTGATGGCGCTCAACGATATTTGGGGAAAAGAGGAAATGCGGGGGTTCCTGGAAAAGAGGGATTTATTGCCGGAAGGGGCATAGGCATAGCAAACGATGGATGCCCTGGAAAAGCGATGCTTGTAGAAAACGGTGCATGGCGGGCGCTTGATAAGCGCCCCTACGGCGTAGAACGTATATTGACTTTTCTTCCGGCTTTTGTATGTTCCGGCAGAGCGGCCAATAAGCAAACCACGTCGTAGGGGCGCTTATCAAGCGCCCGCCCTGTGACATGCCTTGGCAGTTCTTTCAACAGGGCACCCAAAGGGATTTATTCCGTCCGGCTCAATCGGCGCATTGCTTCGCCAGCCTCCTTCGCCCCGCTTCATCCGTCACAGGCGGGAGTCAGGAGGGCAGCGCGCTCCTGCGGCGCCTCAGGCTCAGCAGCACCAGCATCAGCACCGTGACCAGGTAAGGGGACATGGCGGTAAGGTTGGAGGAAACGCCCACGGATTGAAGGCGCAGGCCCAGCGCATCGATAAAGCCGAACAGCAGCGCGGCCAGGAACACCCGGGGCGGATTGGACGCGCCGAAGATCACGCAGGCCACGGCGATAAACCCGCGGGAAGCGCTCATGTTTTCGGTGAACATGGTTAAATAGCCCAGCGACAAATGCGCTCCGGCGATGCCGCTGAACAGGCCGCAGAGGAGCGAAGCGGCATATTTCATCCTCTCGGGGCTTATGCCCGCGCTGCGAAGGGATTCGGGGTGCTGCCCCGCCGCCCGCATCCAGAAGCCGCGGGGCGTCTTGTATAAAAACAGCCAGCACAAGCATACCAGCAGCCAGCTTACATATACCAGCAGCGTATTTTGGTTCACAAGCGGCCCAAGGATGGGAACGGATTGCAGCAAAGGCCAGTCAAGCCTGGGGAGCGGAACGATTTGAGGGCTTGAAAACGCGCCCTTCACGCCAAAGATCGTGCGCAGCAGGAACACGGTGACCGCGCCCGCAAAAATGTTCAGCGCCACGCCGATAATGAATTCATCGCTTTTGAAGCGGATCACAAAAACACCGAAAAACAGGCCCAGCAAAAGCCCGGCCAGGATGGCGGCCAGGAGCCCCGCGACCCAACTGCCCATAAAGTAGCTGACAGCCACCGCCACAAAAGCCCCCACCAGCATCATGCCGTCGATGCCGATGTTCATAATGCCTACCTGGTCGGTGAACAGGCAGCCCAGGCCGGCCAGGATGATGGGCGTGGCGGTGCGCAGGGTATTTTGCAGCAAGGCAATATTGAATATGTCGCTCACGGCGCAAATCCCTCCTCTTCCTTACGGATGGAAAGCGCTTTGCGCGCATGCCGCCTTTCGCGCTTTTCCCTGAAATTGCGCGCGATCCCGCCCTGGGCAGCCATGAAGAAGATGATAATGGACTGTACGATCAATACCAGCTCGCTGGAGATGCCCATGTTCAGCTCCATGGCGCTGGAGCCGATCTTCAGCGCGCCGAAGAACAGGCTCATCAAAACGATGCCCAGGGGCCGGTAGCGCATGATCATGGCTACCAGCATCCCGTCAAAGTAAAAGCCGGTGCTCAGCGTTTCCACATACCGGCGGTGGATGCCGTATACCTCCATCAGCCCCACGATGCCGCACAGCGCACCGGAAAACATCATGGCGTATATGGAAAGCCGTCCGGCGGGGATGCCCATGTGCCGGGCGAAGCGGCTGTTTGACCCGGTGAGTTTCATTTCATAACCCCATGTGGTGCGGGTCATCAGGTACCAGCAGATGATGGCCAGCCCGGCGGCGTACAAAATGCCCTGGGTGAGGTTGCTCAGCGGGATCAGTTTGGAAAAAACGAAGGAAGGATCAATGGCGGGAGTTCCGGAGGCGATGCCCTTTTCGGTGGTTTTCAGCGGCCCCGTGGCCAGGTATATGCAAAAGTAGATGGCGACGGAATTGAGCATAATGGTGGTGATCACTTCGCTCACATTCCGCTTTACTTTGAGCACCGCCGGGATATAGGCGTACAGCCCGCCGGCCAAAATAGCGGCCAGGAAAGCCAGCGGGACCGCGATGAACGGGGATGCGCCTTTCAGGGTATAGCCCACAATGGCAGCAGCCATGCCGCCAAGATAGAGCTGGCCTTCCCCGCCCACATTGAAGATGCCGGCCTGGGCAGCCACGGCCATGGCCAGGCCGGTCAGGCACAGGGTCGCGGAGCGGGCCAGGGTATTGCCGATGGCCCGGGGACTGCCCAAGGCGCCGTTCAGGAGTGCGGCATAGCCTTTCAGCGGATCCTTGCCGGTCAGAAGAATGATCACAGCTCCCAGCGCCAATGCCAGAAAGACGCTGAAAAACAGCGACAGCAGGTATTCTCCGTTCAGCCGTGGCCTGTCCCGCACGGAGAACAGCGATTTCAACAATTGTTTCATGCGCTTCCCTCCCTGCGGCCGCCGGCCATGTAATAGCCGATTTCGGATTTGTTTACCTGCCCTCTCACAAACTCCCCGGTGATCCGGCCTTCATAGAGGGTGATCACCCTGTCGGAAAGGCGCAATACCTCATCCAGATCGGCGCTGATAAGCAAAATGGCACAGCCTTCCCGGCGCTTATTCAAAATCATGTCATGAATGAACGCCATGGCCCCAATGTCGATGCCCCTTGTGGGCTGGCAAATAAGCAGCACCTTGGCGTCGAAGGAAAACTCCCGCGCCGCCACCACCTTTTGCATGTTGCCGCCGGATAATGACCCGGCCTTGGTATCGATGCCGGGGGCGCGGATATCAAAGCGCTCCATCAAGGCTTTGGCGTAGGTGCGGATAGGCTTGCGTTTCAGGTGGATGCCAAGGCTGGAAAACGGCTTTTGCCGCTGCTTGCCCGCCAGCAGGTTATCGCTTATAGAGGCGGCGGAGGATACGCCGGATAAAAGACGGTCCTCGGGAATATGGCACACGCCCAGCCTGCGCACCATGGCAGGCGTCATGCGGGCGGTATCCTTTCCAAGGATTACGATGCGGCCGCCCCGCAGGGGGATCAGCCCCGCCAGCGCTTCCGCCAGCTCTTTCTGGCCGTTGCCCTCGATGGCGGCCACGCCCAATATCTCCCCGGCGTGCAGGGAAAGGGATACATTTTTCAGCGCCGGCAGGCCGCGGCTGCCCAATACCTGCAGATCCGCAGCGTCAAGCAGCGGCGCGCCGGGCTCCCCCTCATGATCAAGAGGCTGAAAAAGCATCTCCCGGCCTACCATCAGGGAGGCCAGCATGCGCTCGTTCACCTGGGCGGTGTCATATACCCCCGCCAGCTTTCCGCCCCGCATAACGCCCACCCGGTCGGATATGGCCATTACTTCGTACAGCTTGTGGGTAATCAAAATTACCGTCATGCCTTTTTCCCGGACCACCCGGCGGATGACGGAAAACAGTTCCTCCGTCTCCTGGGGCGTCAATACCGCGGTGGGCTCATCCAGGATCAGGATATCCGCACCCCGGTGGAGGGTTTTCAATATCTCCACCCGCTGCTGCAGCCCCACGCCGATATCGGCGATCCTGTCGTCGGGGGAGACGGATAAACCGTATTCCTCCGTAAGGTCAAGCACGGTCTGCCGGGCTTTTTGCTGATCGTAAAACAGGCCCCACTTGCGGGGCTCCCGGCTCAGGACGATGTTTTGCGCCACGGTAAAGCACGGCACCAGCATAAAATGCTGGTGCACCATGCCCACGCCATGGCCGATGGCATAGGCGGGGCTGTATTTTTGCACACGCCGGCCGCGAATGAATACCTCGCCGGCCGTAGGCTCGTGCAGGCCGTACAGGATGTGCATGAGCGTGGATTTGCCGGCGCCGTTTTCTCCCACCAGCGCAAAAACCTCCCCGGAGCGGATGGACAGGCTCACGCTGTCGTTGGCCAGGACACCGGGGAACTGCATGGTGATATTTGAGAAGGTGACGGCATCAGCTCTCGGCACGGTCATGCTCCTGTTCCTTTATGCCTTCCCCTGGAGGACTCCTTCATACCGTCTCGGCAAGTTGCAGGCAGCTTGCCTGTGACAAGGGGATATTCTCTTTCGTCCCGAAAGAGGACCGGAAAGGGCTGGGGGCGATTCCCCCCAGACCCCCGCAATCTGTTTGACAGCATAGTTTGTTTGAATAGATAACCTTGATATGGGGTTTCCAAAGGGGCTTTGTCCCTTTGGTGGGAGAAAAGGGGGGCGAAGCCCCCGGGTCACCTGGCCGTATCCACGATGATCTTGCCAGTGATGATCGACTGCTTGATGTTTTCAACCTCGGCCTTCAGTTCATCGGACACCTGCTGGGGCATTTCGGGGGTGCCATAGCCGATATCCACGAACCCGCTTTTCATATCAGCGATCCAGGCGGTGCCGCCCTTCCAGATACCGTTCACCATATCATCCTTGATGGCGGTATAAATGGACAGGCCCACATTCTTTTTCATGGAAGCGATGATCACATCGGGGTTGATGTACTTTTGGTCGGCATCCACGCCGATAGCGTACTTGCCGGCATCCCTGGCGGCTTCAAACACGCCCTCGCCGGTTTTGCCGGCCACCGTGAACACGATGTCGCACCCCCTGCCGAAAAGCGTCAATGCGCATTCCTTGCCTTTGGAGGGGTCTTCGTACGTTCCGGCATAGATGGATTCCACGGCCGTGGCGGAGTTGGCATACCGGGCGCCCTGGCGGTAGCCCACCAGGAAATCATTGATGACCGGGTCATTCATGCCGCCCACGGCGCCCACCTTATGGGTTTTGGACAGCTTTCCCGCCACATAGCCCACCAGAAAGGAGCCTTCATTGGCGGTGTAGGGGATGCTCAAAAGGTTTGGGATGCCCTCCAGCTCCTGGTCCACATAAACAAATTTCACGTCGGGCATGGCGGGGGCCACTTCCTGCAGCCCATCATAAAACTGCCAGCCCACGGCCACCACATAATCGCTGATCTCGGCGGCGGAAATCAACCGGTCGGTGAACAGTCCGGCCTCCTCCTTGCACTCGATGACCCGGCCGTCCACGCCGTATTCCGTGACCAGCATCTGCAGCCCTTCATACGCGGAATCATAGAAGGAACGGTCACCCAGGCCGCCGGCCAGCACGATGGTAACGGTCACAGGCTCCGCCGTTTGAGCCAGCGCCGGGATGGCGGTCACCGCCAGCAAGAAGGAAAGCAACAGCGCGGCAATACGTTTCATGGTATATCCTCCTTTAAATTGGTACCCCTCCATCCGGCCCGGGATGCTTGCGCCGCACGCCTTGAGCCGGTATAATGATTATAGCATATTCATGGCAAAGGGGATAGGAGAATTTGGGTCTTTTATGTATCGACGCCTGCGCCAGGGAGCGGTCCGTATCCAGGACGTGGCAGTTGATGGACGCCTTTTTGCAGGAGTATGCCAGGGCCTTCCCCCAATCGGCTATTACCGTAACACGGCTTGCGGATGAGGAGCTTTCACCCTTTTTGCATGCGGATGTGCTCCATCGCGAATCGCTGATCGACCGGGGAGCGCTCCAGCATCCCATGTTCCGCTGGGCCAGGGCGTTCGCCGCGGCCGATCACATCGCGGTGGCGGCTCCCTATTGGGACTTGTCCTTTCCCGCCATATTGAAGGTATATGTGGAAAATATATTTGTGCGCAACCTTACCTTCAGGTATACTGTAGAGGGGGAGCCGGTGGGATTATGCCGCGGCCAAAGGCTTATATACCTTACCACTGCCGGCAGCCCCATCGGCACGGAGGACTGGGGCTATGGATACATCCGTGCCGCTTTTAAGATGCTGGGCGTGAAGGAGTTTGCCCGCGTATCCGCCGAAGGCATTGATATCAAAGGGTGGGACGCACAATTCATTCTGGAAGAGGCCACGCTTCGGGCCAGGCAGGCGGCAAGGGAGTTTGCCTGACTCGAAGGTCTTGGGCAATCGGAGCTTCCGACGGCCCAATCGTCGCATCGCTTCGCTGCCGCTCGTGCTGCTCGTTTCGCTCGTTTCCTCCGCCTCACTTCCTCCGCCACAGGCGGCATTCGGCTATGGAACCCTTGTCTGTGCCCGCAGGCACGAAACCCAGCGTTAATACATCATAAGGAGCCTTGAATCAATGAGACCTCAATTTGCCGTATCCCTGATGTGCATGGATTTTTTGAACATCCGTGAGCAGCTTGATATCCTGAACCGCAGGGCCGATTATTATCACATCGATTTGATGGACGGCCACTTTTGCAAAAATATCACCCTTTCCCCGGATATTGTGGCCGCCGTTTCCCGCGCCGCTACGCTACCCATGGAGGCCCATCTGATGACCACCGCGCCCAACGACTGGCTGGAGCCCATGGCCAGGGCCGGAGCAAAAATCATCTCTCCCCACGCGGAAACCATCAACGTCGATGCCTTCAGGGTATTCAACCGCATCGAGCAGCTGTGCTGCCAAACGGGCGTCGTATTGAATCCCGCCACACCGCTTGACTATATCCGCCATTATATCGGGCGGCTGGACATCCTCACCATCATGACGGTGGACGTGGGCTACGCGGGCCAGGCATTTATCCCCGAGATGCTGAAAAAAATCGAAGAGGCGGCGAATTTCAGGGAGAAGCATGGCTACCGTTACCTCATCCAGGTGGATGGCTCCTGCAATGCCCGAACCTACAAGCGGCTGAACGACGCAGGAACGGATATTTATGTCATGGGCTCCTCCGGGCTGTTCGGCCTGGCCGATGACCTGAACGAAGCCTACAGCAAAATGCTGGCGGATTTTAATCGGGAGACGGAGCTGTAGCACAGGTCAGGCGAAGCGAGACTGAGGATTGCTTGGCGAAGCAGCACGGCGATTGAGCCGAATGGATAGGAAAGCCTTTTGGCCGCGCCCGCAGGTGCAAAGCCTTTTATCAACCTTTGGAGGACCACCCACCATGCATACCACCGTTCTGGGCATTGATATCGGCGGAACCCACCTGCGGCTGGGGCTTGCCGGGGAGGATTTATCCCTTTTCGGCTTTGAAATGGCTTCCAGCACTTTTCTGAACAGCTCCGATGGGTCTCATCGCCTGGCGGATTTCATACGGGCATACCTCAAGCGGATGAATGCCCGGCCCAAGGCGGTTTCCATCGGCTTTCCATCCACGCTGGATAAGGCGCGCAGGCGGCTTTTATCCACCCCCAACATCGCGGGCCTCAATGATGTGCCCATAGCCGATATCCTGCAGGAGCAATTGAACATCCCCGTGTTTATCGACCGGGATGTGAATCTGCTTTTCCTATACGACTGCCACCACTTTGCTTTACATGGGCCAGGCATCATTCTCGGCTGTTATATCGGCACGGGGCTGGGCAACGTCATCTCAATCAACGGC
>JAEWWY010000087.1 GCA_023458835.1 Bacillota bacterium | reverse complement strand
CGGTGACGGTATCGGAGATCACAAGCCCTGTGACCATCGGCAATGCGACATTGACGGTGGCCGGCACGGTAACCATAGGGGCAAGTACTTTTACCTCGGATTCCGTAACCAGCACATCCGTGACGGGTACGGGTATCATCTTTGCGGACAAGGATATTTCCACCCTGAAGGTGGCATCTATCTTTATTTATAATGAAGATACCACGCCCATCACCATCTCCCTTCAAATCAGCCCCACTACGGATACCGGGCTTTATGTGGATGATCCATCATACACCGGCCAGGTGGTCGCGGCCAATGACAGCCTGTATATGGCTGTTTCCAGCTTCGCGCATTATATCCGCCTGCAATACAATCTGGGCGGCTCGACAGCTACGTTCAGCGCCTATTTCAACGCCCAGGCTTAATGGTGGTAATTGGGATCAGATATGGCAGGCGGTCCTCGGCCGCCTGCTTTTAAAAGAGGGGGCAGACTTATGGCAACGCCAAGGCCGGGCATCAGTTTGTGCATGATCGTGAGGGATGAGCAGGAATTCCTGGAGGACTGCCTGCTCAGCGTCAAGGATGGGGCAGATGAGATGCTGGTGGCGGATACCGGCTCCACGGATGATACGGTGCAGATTGCCAGGCGCTGCGGCGCGCAGGTGTATGATTATCCCTGGGATTTCAGCTTCAGCAGTGCCCGTAACTTCATCATGGAGAAGGCCGCTTTTGAGTGGATTCTTTTGTTGGACGCGGATGAGCGGCTCTTCCCGGAAGACGGCGAAAAGCTTCTGGAGTTTATAAACGCCGCAAGCGGCGACGGCGCGCATTTTAAAGTGTATAACCATGTGGGCGCGTATGGGGAAGGGCAGTATACGCTCCATAATGCGCTGCGCCTTGTGCGAAATAATGGGCTGTACCGTTTTGTGGGCGATATCCATGAACAGCTTTCCCGCGTGGATGGGGGGCCTATGGATGGCTTCTTTGCCGTGACCGATATCCGCCTTCATCATTTGGGATATTTGGAGAGCGTCGTCAAAAGCAAGAACAAGCGGGAGAGAAATATCCCGCTTTTGACGGCAGAATTGGAAAAGAACCCGGACAACGCCTTTATGCTTTTTAACATGGGCAACGAATACATGGCAAAGAAGGAATATGAAAGGGCGCTGGAGTGGTATATGAAGGCAAAAGCGCATTTTAAAGCCCACGAGGCCTTTGGCCCGCACCTGATCTTCCGCATTGCCTTGTGCCATTATAACCTTAGCCGGTATGCGATGGCAGTAAAGGTTTTGGCGGAAGGGCTTCAGATCTATCCCGGCTGCACGGATATGGAATACTTGCGCGGAAGGGTATTCATGGACTGGCACCGGGATTTTTCGGCTGCCGAAAGCTTTCAAAAAGCCATCGCCATGGGACAGCCGCATGCCACGCTGCGCTTTTCAGACGACTGTGCCACCACCAAGCCACTTTTGTCCCTGGCGGATCTGTATATGCGCCAGCACGACCATGAAAAGGCGGCAGCCTGCTATATCAAGGCCATCCAGGCGGACAATGACCTGCATGCCGCGCTGTATGGCATGGCAAAGGCATACCGGGAAATGGGATATCCGCCTGCGGAGATTGAATCAAGGATTACCGCCCTGTTTTCAAGCCTGGATCACACGCCCAACAGGCTTCTCATGGTGGATGTGCTTTTATCCCAGGGGTTGCGGGAACAATGCATAACGCATCTGTCCAAACTGGATGAGGCGGAGGAAAGCTTTGCGGGAGAGGTGGCGCTGCTGTGGGGCAAATACTATCTCCAGTCCGGGAATCATGAAAAGGCTTCGGCGCAATTACGCAAGGCGGTGCACAGTCCGGGGCCGCATGGTGTGCTTGTAAGGACAACGAAAGAGAGCGCCCTCATGCTATTCGTACTTATGCTTATGCAAAAGCCCGGCAGGGCGGAAGATGCGGATGAAGCCGTTACGGCCATGGGCCGAGCCTTTGGACACATGGGAGAAATGCTTTGCCGTCAGGTGCTGACAGTGCTTATGGGTGGGCAGGATGATTTGCTTAAGGGGCAGGAACCGGGGGAATTGCTGGCTATATTGAACGCGCTTTTGAAAATCATTTTGGAATGCGGCGCCTTCGATCTGTTTGAAAAAGCCCTGTATGTATATAATTATATCGACAGCCCCAAGGTTTTGCTTTCATTGGCAAAGCTGTATCTGGAATGCGGCCTTTTGCAGATGGCGGGACAAACTGTTCTGCGCTCCATCAAAGAGCTGGACGCAATAGACATCTTTGGCGCGCAAGCACTGCTGGAATCGCTTTTGCAGGAAAAAGCGGCCGGATATAGGCTTGTGTAAAAAGAAAAGTTTTGAGGATCATACAAAATGTGTGTATGCAAGAACTGGCGCGTGTTGAATCAGCGTGATCCCTAAAAAGATGTCTCAGGTAGTGAGGGGCGAGAGACAACTACGAGGATTTCTGCTTCAGCCTATAACGATGGATACATCCCCGTTTGAATCAATGCTCAGCCTCATGGACTTAATAGCCTGTCATGGTTTTGCTACCCCGACCTGGTAATGGCCCAAAGAAAAGGGGCTGTGTAAGTGCAGCCCCTTTTCGTATGTACTAATATGGAAGCTCAAACAGGAATAGTTGTGTATCCGTGGTGCCAAGTATCTTGGCTAATCCACTGGGCGATGTAAAGACGCCGCGAACATGAATATCATCAGAAAAATCTACATTGGATAAAATCCGTATTGAACCATCTGCGTTAATGGAACTCAAGTACCAAGTGCCAGGACCTTCTCTCCCCGTAGCGGCAACACATGCGCCATTGGCCGAAGCACCAAAGTATAAGCTATCGGGCACCTCAAAGGTCTTGAACCATTTTTCTGCGCCATCAACAGAATAACACATTACAGCAGCCCTTCTATTTACAAGCCCGCCGTTCTCGTCTATGTCGCCCCATGATCCAAACAAATAGATGCAGTCATTTGAAGCGGAAATCCGGGATATAGGAAAGTTCTCCGGAAGCGATGCTCTCCATTGCTCAGATCCCGCAGAGTTCAAACAAATCAGAAGTCGTTCCGCTAGCATACGTCCTGGAGCACGTGTATTTAGTTGGATAAAATACTGGTCATCCAGCCCACAGCCAATTGATGTAGAGAGGTAATGTTGATCTTCGGACATTTTGGCAGTATGGATTACTTTTTCAAAATCCAAATTACCCGAAGCGCTAAAGTGTAAAGAATAAAGAGATGCTATGTCATCCTTTTCATTAAAGTTTATGCCTATCGCAAGAATTCCCTTTGCAGTGGGTGCCATCGACACAAGCTTTACATCATTTCGGATGCTGATGTAGGTCGTATTGCCGTTGTTTCCTACCAAACCGATTATCCCGCCTTGATGTTCAGCATCTATGAAACCAAGCAACAACACATCTCCGACTTTGGAAATGCATTGGATAACGGGATAATTACCTGGAGCGTCCAAAAATGTCTTTGTGTCAATTATATCCCCCATGGAGTTTGCCTGTATCAAGTAGCTTCCAGTGGCATCAGCCAAGCCGCTATACCAGATTTCATCATCGGAAACGTAGAACGTCGTTGTGAGCGATCTGGCATTGTAGCCATCGGCATTGTCAAGATAAACCACTTTCGGGGTTGCGGATTGGTATTCAGATGCAGCAACTGAGTTTTCTTGCGCACTGGCAAAAGGTGCATAACACATGAGAGTCGCGCAAAGACAAAGCATAGCTGACTTGTATAACCGCCTGCTTCTTGAAGTAAACATAACGTTCATCTCCAAATACTCTTTTGATACAAAACTGCTGTCACCACATTCAACGATGGTAAGATGCCTTCTTTTCCATTCTGCTGGAACTTTGCAGAAGTATTGTAGCACGCTTGGATTGTGTTGATAACGCATGGAGTCATAATCCTGAGTATTTGCTTTTTTGCCTAAATCATCACCCCAATTACACTATCTTTTCACTCCCATCTTTGCTGCGGATACGCTACGCTATGTATGCAAGGACAAACTGGCCAGCGGCCTTAACAGAAGATGATTAACAGGAGGAGAAACAAATTTTAGTACTGCACTATTACGTTACTTTTGCACTTTGAGAGAAAAGTGAACTTAAGAAAACATTTGAGGCAGAAGAAGTTTTTTTCGATGTGGGCTTTACAACTGCACCGATCTTGCGTATAATGATAGGAGAACGTGTGTTCCTATTATGCAGAGCTAAGCAGGTGAAGCATGTGGACCTAATGGACAAGCTGACGATTTTGGCGGACAGCGCCAAATATGATGCCGCCTGCACCTCCTCCGGTGTGGACAGGCCCGGCGGAAAGGGGATTGGCAGCACCGTTGCGGCCGGATGCTGCCATACCTTTGCGGCGGATGGGCGGTGTATTTCGCTTTTGAAGGTATTGCTCAGTAACCACTGCATATACGACTGCAAATATTGCGTCAACCGCTGTACCAACGATGTACCAAGGGCTGCCTTCACGCCTTCAGAGCTGGCTGAGCTTACCATTCAGTTTTACCGCCGCAACTATATTGAAGGGCTGTTTCTTTCCAGCGGCGTGCTGAGAAGCCCCGACCACACCATGGAGCAGATGGTCAGGGCCCTGGAGATTCTCCGTTATAAATACCAATTCTGGGGCTACATCCATTGTAAAACGATTCCCGGCGCATCTGACGAGCTGGTCCACCGCTTGGGCATCCTGGCAGACCGGCTTAGCATCAACATTGAGCTTCCCAGCGAGGAAAGCCTTGTAAAGCTGGCACCCAACAAAACAAAAAAGGCGATTTTATCGCCCATGGCACAGATCAGGAACGGAATAGAATCAAACCGTCAGGAGATTGTGAAATTCAAGAGTACGCCCCGCTTTGCCGCGGCTGGGCAGGCAACGCAGATGATCATTGGCGCCAGCCCGGAAAGCGATTATCACATTCTCAAGCTTGCCTCCGGATTATATGACAAATACCGCTTAAGACGCGTTTTCTATTCCGCCTACATTCCGGCGGTGGAGGATACCATGCTGCCCTCTTTAAATACCAGGCCGCAGCTTTTGCGGGAGCACCGGCTGTATCAGGCTGATTTTCTGCTTCGGCAATACCAGTTTACCGCCGACGAGATCTTGAGCGAGCGGGCGCCCAACTTTAACCCATACCTGGATCCCAAGTGCAACTGGGCAATTGAGAACATGCATCTGTTTCCAATGGATGTGAATACCGCTTCCCTGGCAGAGCTTTTAAGGGTGCCAGGGATTGGGCCTACCAGTGCCCAGCGCATCGTGATCGCCCGGAAAAACAGCAGGCTGGATCTTACGGCGCTCAAACGCATGGGTGTGGTATTAAAGCGTGCCAAATATTTTATACGCACCAGTGATATGCCCTTGGGCATAACGGCCAGCAGGGAAGTCACGGTGCGGGCGCTGATCGACCCCAATTTAAACGCCTTTGGCATAGAGCAACTTTCGCTCTTTCCGGCAATGGCCGGTATGGGGCTGAATTTTTCGGCAGGCGGCAAGATGATGAACATTCATAGTGCGGTGGAGGAGGCGGTGCTGTGCCTGGCGCAAGGCCATTAGCCAAGGCGTGTGATGTGGTATACCTGTACGACGGCAGCCTGCCCGGCCTTTTTTGCTGCGTGTATGAGAGCGTGTATACCCATGAGCTGCCATTTGCCATCCAGGCGGAGGGGGAAGCGCAAATGGCGCTGTTTTTCCGCAAGCGTGTGGAAACAGACATGGAGAAGGCGCAAAAGGTAAGCGCTGCCCTGATGGAAAAGGTTTCCCCGCGCGCCTTTGAACTGATGAGGACTGCTTTTTACAGTTGCCTGGCAGAAAAAGAAATCGCCCTGCTGCGTTTTGCATTATTGGCATTTTCCCAGGGACCAAAGGTGATAGAGCTGCTGGCCCATCCCGATGTGGCTGTGCTTTTGGAGGCGGAGCGCCATTTGTTGCGGGAGGGGCATTTGCTGAAGGGGTTTGTACGTTTTTCCGACTGTGATGGGAGGCTGGTGGCTACCATCAGTCCCAAGAATTTTGTTCTGCCTTTCATTGCCGGGCATTTTGCCGACCGCTTCCATAACGAGATATTCGCCATCTACGACAAGACCCACAAGGCGGCGCTTTATTATCAGGATGGAAATATGGAGCTTGTGCAGCTTACGGAAGCAATGCTTCCCGAAGCGTCCGAAACCGAGGAACGCTACCGCACCCTATGGCGGCAGTTTTATAAGACCATTGCCATTGAAGACAGATACAATCCCAAATGCCGCATGACACATATGCCCAAGCGCTACTGGGAGAACATGACCGAGATGCGGGATCTGCTGTAGCAGCTCTCAAACAAGGTCAAAAAAGTCGAGCATGCCGCCTTTTTATTGTTTATAATGAAGCTGCTTCCGGAAGCAAGGCATGACAGGAGAAAAAGGCTATGGATTATTCGCTGTGCATTGCAGCAGTGGTTACGTTCATTGAGCGGCGCGTCAGGGATGGATTGGACCTGCAGCTTTTGGAGCGTGCCACGGGTTTTTCCTATCGTCACCTGAGGGAAGTATTCAGGGAATGCACCAGGATGACGCTGGGCAGGTATGAGCTGTCCAGGCGGGTAGCCCACGCTGCTTTTGACATCAAGCATACTGAGAAGAATCTGACAGATATCGCGGGAGAATACGGTTTTGATGCCTATGATACATTTTCCCGGGTATTCCGCAGAGAAACGGGCGTCGTTCCAAGCCTTTTTCGAAAAGCCGATATTCCTGTAGGGCGCAAAAAACTGGCGGCAGGCACATATGGCCCGGCCATATTGCCGGATGGGCTGAAATGGCCTGCAAGCTGTGATACGGAGGCGGAAAAAATGATGAAAGACATGGAAAAAGCGGCGGGAAGCTGCATATTGTACGGCGTGCCGAAAGTGGAATACTCCTATGAGGAGTGCACACCGTTTCCCTCTTGCCTGAAAGCCTGCCTGAACTACATGGGCCAGCAGGCGGACTATTCCAGCCTGATGGCGGCCAGCGGCGCGGCGTTCAGGCTGCGCTGGAATGTAGACAGATGGGATGGCGGGAACGTGGATATTCGAAATATCTACGGGGACCCATTGGAGGCCTTCCGCCGTTCCTTTCAGGCGGTGGGGCGCAAAGTGCGGATGTTGGCGCGGGAGGGAAGCGGCAAGGAGCAATTCATGGCCTTCATCCGCGAAGAAATCGGCCGGGGCCGGCCGGTGATCGCGCTGGGCATCATCGGGCCTCCGGAGGCCTGTATCCTTACCGGATACGCAGATCATGGAGAAACGCTGCTGGGCTGGAATTTTTTCCAGGGCAACCCCGAATATGACCGGGAAAGAGAAACGCATGAATGCGGTTATTTCATCGCCCATGCCTGGTGGGAAAACGAGTGCACCAGCCTTTTAATGGCAATCGATGAGGAGGCGGGAGAGCCTGCCTCTATCAAGGAACTGCTCGAAAACGCCATGGAGGTGCTGACGAAGGAACGAATCGCTGTTTATGATCCCGGTACCTCGGAGAAATGCATCTACGCCGGAGGTCAGGCAGCGTATGATGCATGGGCAGATGCCATCGGGAACGATAGGGAGTTTCCGGAAAATGCGGTCCTGCCCTTACTGTTCGAACGCGCCATGTGCCAGACAGATGCCCAGGTGATGGTGGGAGAAGGGCGTTACCACGCGGCCTGCTGGCTTCAGAAGATGGGGGAAAAGCATCCCGAGATAAAGGAACTGTGCCTGAAAACAGCCCAGCAATTCCAGGAAGCGGCAGGATGCATGATGGAAATGTATAAAGTAAAGGGCGGTTTCGAGCAAAATGAACAGAACATCCGTACATTGGCTCAACCGGAGGTACGCAAGCAGATCGTAGCGCTCATAAAAAAGGCAAAGCAGCATGAGCATATGGCTTGTGAGCATATCCTGACCATGCTGGAAAAGGTTTAGTAAAAAGTGAAGGTGCCGGCATTGCCGGCACCTTCACTTTATCTGCACACATTTTGCCCTTTATAAGGGAACGTTTGCTTGCTATAATCTTGTGGAAAGCATCTTGCGGGACAAGGTAAAGGTATGGCGGAGGATGGAAAGAAGACTTATGTCCGGGTAGAGGCCTGGTTTTCGGAGGATGGCTCGGTGCATCCTACCTGTGTCATCTGGAATGACGGCGTACGCTATTCCGTTCAAGGCGTGCTGGATGTCCGTCCCGGTGTAAGCCTCGCAGCGAATGGAGCCGGCATGCGGTATACGGTGCGCATCGGCAGCCGCGTGACTTACTTGTATCAGGCGGGCACCCGGTGGTTCGTAGAGCAAAAGCATCCCTGATTTTCAACAGTTTCTTTTTCTGATATAATGATGCCAGCGTATTGCAAAGGAGCGTTTCCATGAAGCATGTGTGGATGTACGATACGGTTTTGGGCCAGGTAGCCATTGCCGAAGAGAGCGGAAGGGTAACGAACCTGTTTTTTCCGGAGGAGTATATTCCGCTTGAGTTGCAGCGGAAGGAAACCGATGCGCTGAAAAAAGCGGCGGAGCAATTGCGGGAATACCTGCAAGGCAAGCGGACGGTTTTTGACGTGCCGCTTGCGCCGGAGGGCACGGCTTTTCAAAAACAGGTGTGGGAGGCGCTGACAAAAATCCCCTATGGGAAAACATCCTCCTACGGGAAACTGGCCAAGGATATTGGCAGGCCCGGGGCGGCCAGAGCTGTTGGAATGGCCAACAACCGCAATCCCATCCCGGTGATCATTCCCTGCCACAGGGTGATCGGTGCCGACGGCAGCCTGGTAGGATATGGCGGCGGCCTTCCCATAAAGGAAAAGCTGCTGGCGCTGGAAAAAGGAAAAGCATGAACCCATAGGCGTTTGGATGAAGGGGATCCAAGCGCCTTTTTATTGGCCTTATAGCACCTTCCTCCGCTCCCAGCGGCCGGATTTATACCGCGCAAAGAAGGCTGTTGAACGGGCGAACCAGTCGATCATCATGGCGATCCATACGCCCATTACCCCCATGCCGAAGCTTTGCACCAGCAGATAGCTGAAGCCTATGCGGAATATCAGCATGGATAGGGCGGAAACGATCATGGTAAAACGTACATCGCCTGCGGCCCTCAAGGCGTTGGGCAGCGCAAAGGAGGCGGACCAAAAGAATGCGCAGACGATGGTATATACCAGGATGAGCTGTCGGACGATTCCCGCCGTTTCAGGGCTTAGCTCATAGCTTTGAATGACATAGGGGCAAGCGAGCAGGATCACGCCAACCAGCAGCGCCATGGTCATATAAGAAAAGCCCATCAGCTTTTTGACATAATGCTTTGCTTGACCATACTCCCCGGCGCCCGCGCACCGACCCACTACCGTGATCAATGCCAGGCTTACGGCGGAGCCGGGAATGGTTTGAAATCCCGACAGGTTGCTTGCCACGGCATTGGCGGCGATGGCTGCGCCGCCAAGAGAAGATACAAGGCTTTGCAAAAGGATTTTACCAAGCTGAAACAAACTGTTTTCCAGCCCATTGGGAATGCCTATGCCCAGGATCCGCTTCACCATAGTGCCATCCCACTCAAACTTCCGAAGAGAGGGGATGCGCAGCAACGGATGATGGGGATCCTTCAGCAAATGCAGCATGATCACCGATCCCATGATTCTGGCTGCAAGCGCCGAGATGGCGGCTCCCGCGACCCCCAGGCGGAAAATATAGATCAGCAGCGCATTGCCGGCCACATTGAACAGGTTGATCAGAAGCGTGGTGTTCAGGGAGGCCTTGGAGTTGCCCACCGCCCGCAGAAGGGCGGAACCTCCGTTGAAAACGGAGAGGAAGGGAAAGCTGAAAAGAATAATGAGAAAATATGTCCGGGAATAGTCCATCACGGCTGTTTCTACCCCGGGGAAGACCGCCGCAAGCAGGCCGCGGTAAAATACCAGGGACAGCCCGCTGATCAGCATCGATACCGCCAGCATGACATACAAAAGCTGCTTTGCCGCCTTGCCTGCCATGTCCGATTCCCTGCGGCCAAGATATTGGGCAGTTACTACCGCGCCGCCTGTAGCCAGGGCGGCAAATACATTGATCAACAGGATGTTGATGCTGTCCACCAGGGAAATGGCCGACACGGCAGCCTCACCCACGGAGGATACCATCATGGAGTTGACAATGCTCATGACTACAACAAGCATCTGTTCCAGCAGCAGGGGAAGCATCAGCCTGCGCAGTTCCTCGCCGGAGAAAAGCATGGAACGGCCATCTGCCCGGTCGCTTGAAAATAATCGCATGAAGATTCTTCTTTATCAATAAATTGAGGTCATACACAGCAATCAATGATGTTCATGCAGAAAAATGGGGTTCGTCCATGCCCGGCGGCCCTGGCTGTCTACCAGCGTGGCGCGGAGATACTCATAGTGGGGAGGGACTTGAAATTCAGCCCGGGTGAGGAGGCCCTTCCCGGAACGAACGATTCTGTTGGGCTCACGGCCATAAATGAATAACACACGGTCACAGGGGGAGCATTCCAGGACGGCCACGCCATCCCTTACATAAAAGTCATGGATCTCAGGGCCACAGGAGGAATAGAATGCGCCTTCCGTCAGCGCTTTCAAAATACCATTCACCGTATTTTCCCCATTGACCATGACCCAACCATGGCAGTGATGCTCCATCTCATGGCCATCATCCACCGCGGCGCCGAAGATCCTTTTTCCCTGTATCAGCAATTCATCCCAATAGGCGGCGTCCATGTCCATTTCATTTTCCAATGCGCAGCCGGTATTGAAAATCTCCAGCGCAAAATTGCCTTGCAGATGTTCAAATTCCCTGGCCGGGGTGCCGCTCCATTGGGGATGGCAGTACAGAGTAATGTTGCCGCCCGCATGGACCATGTCCAGCACTTTCTGATACTCCCACTGGTCCTTTACCGCACCGCTTTCAAAAGCCTGATCCTGTTCAAAACCGTTGCCCTCCTCCCGCAAGGGCCCCAGGCAAACGGAATGGAAGCAATGGACACCGGCGCCTTCCATCCACCGGTCCATCTCCATGCCTGGCAGGATGGTGATCGGACTGCCGGGAACAGGATTGCGGTAATTATATAATCTGTGATCAGTGAGGGCCAGAAAATCATAGCCGTGGGCAATATACTTGAGAACAACCTCTTCCGGAGTACCCCTCCCGTCAGACCGGGTGGTATGAGTATGCAAATTACCCTTTAGAAGCGGGCGCTGCCCAGAAAATGCGGCTTGGCGGATCATGGCGGCCTCCTTGTAAGGTTCTTGTAAGTACCACATGGATTGTATCACAATCTCCATGCAATGCATAGCAAGCAGCAAGGAATTATGCTAAAATACTTGAAGGCGGATCCGCCTTACGATAAGGTAAATGCGCGGGGGAGAGAAACGATTGAAGAAAGAGATAAGCAGCGTTGCACTGGTGCCTTGCACCACATATGATGAAGAAGGCGTATACTGTGCGGTAGTCAAG
>JAEWWY010000086.1 GCA_023458835.1 Bacillota bacterium | reverse complement strand
CGAAAGTCAAGAGTTTTATCCCCACCGAAAGAGCGAAAGACATTGAATTAAAAGTAAATCAAATATGTATAGATTTAAGTCCGTGGATGGGTAACAGTAACATACAACCATATTTAGAAATTATTAAAACAACACTGCAGGAAAGCAAGCTACTTTCGTTTGAGTATGTAGCCCACCATGGAAATAAGACCACACGAACAGTTGAACCGTATCAGCTTGTATTGAAAAGTAGTCATTGGTATTGGCAAGGATACTGCCATAAAAGAAATGATTTTCGCTTATTCAAGCTATCCCGCACATCAAACCTGCAAATACAAGAGGCATTTTTTACGCCACGAGATTATCAAAAACTGCAGTTGGATTTTACTGATATTTTGGCAGCTATGCAAACAAAAATCAAAATTCGTATTCATAAATCTGTCATGGACAGGGTACTTGACCATTGCACCTATGAACACTTTTCGCCAGACGGCGATGCGCATTACATTGTTGATTTTCCTTTCATAGAGAACGAATACCACTACAATATTCTTTTCAGTTTTGGGGATAAATGCGAATGTTTGGAGCCGTTGCATATCCGCACAGAAATGAAGCGCAGAGCACATGATATAGCTGCCTTATACGAAAGCTGAAACCATTTAATACAAACGGAATGCACACAAATACGGGACAAGGCCCAATTTTCGCTTTTTTTCGCCGATATATAAAAGTGTCTATACTTTTGGAAAAGGAGATCAAGCGATGGTCTGGAAGGAGAAATACAAAATCGGCGTGCCGCTGATCGATGAGCAGCATGAGGAATTGTTCCGCCGCATTGCCGGTTTTCTGGAGACGTTGCGGGCAAACGGGGAATGGGCCCAGAAAGTATCCAAGGTCAATGAAACGCTGTCCTTTATGAAAGACTATGTGGTTGTGCATTTCAGGGACGAGGAAGCCTATCAGGAAAGCATTGGCTACCCGGACCTTGACAGCCACCGCGCCGCCCATAGGGAAATGATGGATTACGTAACCTCCTTTGCGCAGGCTTATGAAAAACAGGGCTACCAGGAAGCCCTGGCGCAGCAGTTCGGCGGGAGGCTGCTGGCCTGGCTTATCAACCACGTGGTATCCGCCGACCAAAAAATTGCGGCATACGCAAAAGCGCAGGGAGGGGCCGTGCGGTGAGCAACACGCTATTCCCTTCCTTCTCCAAAGCCACCTGCGAAGTGTTCAAGCTGATGCTGGATCTGGATGCTTCCGCCGGCACGCCCCATGCCCTCATGGGCCTTAACGGGGAAAAAGACGATATCCGGATAGCGGTGGAGATCACGGGCGATCTTGTGGGGAATATTTATTACCGCTTTCCCAGGGAAACAACGCTGAAAATGGTCAACATCATGAGCGGCATGGAGTTTGACCAGGTGGATGAATTCGTGACCTCCGCCCTGGGGGAGATTGCCAACATCATCAGCGGCAACGCCATGACCGCCCTGTCGGAGCAGAGCGTATCCTGCGATATCCTTCCGCCCCGCATCCTGGGCGGGGAAGAGCCTCCTTCCCCGGAAACCCTGCGGGATATGACGGTCATCGACGTGAATACATATATCGGTAACGTGTCTTTGGGCATTCATGTAAGGCCCAGGGGCTGACAGGCCTTACCCATGCCACGGAAAATGCCGTTCAGCAAAGCAACTGAGAGCAAAGGGACTGGCGCACCGGTTAAGTGCGGCGGTCCCTTGCTTCGTTCCACAGTTTTTCTCCGGAAGGAAATCAGCGTTTTCAAAATAATTTTCATGTATGTGTAACCTTTCGCCCCGCTCCTGCGAATCATGAAGGACAGGAGGTGATTTCCGGTTGGAAGAAACGCTGCTGGCTGCATACCTGGCGGGCGACCAGCTTGCTTTTTCACAACTGGTCCTTTTGTACCGAAAACCGGCGGTGCTTTTTGCCCTGCGGCTGACGCGCAGCCTGCCCTGCGCGGAGGATGCCGTTCAGGAAGCCTTTGCGTGGATGCTCACCTATCCAAACCGCATCAAGGCCGAATACGGTTTCAAGGCGCTGCTGTATACGCTGGTGAGAAGGCGCTGTATGGACTGGTTCCGTTCCCTGAGAAAAACCGTGCCGCTGGACGAAGCGTCCGGCGCAGGCGTATACGCGCCGGACGCAGTGTTTGCCTTCGAAGAGTCACAAGCCCTTTACAAAGCGCTTGCCGGCCTCCGCCCACGCTATGCCCGCATCATCCATCTGGTGGACCTGGATGGCTTTTCCCAGAAGGAGGCCGCGCAAATCCTGGGTATGACGGCAGGCGCGCTCAAAACGGCACACCACCGGGCCAAGGAACAACTGCGAAGATGCATGCAAAAGGAGGCATCGATTTCATGACGCAGGAAGAAAGACGGTTTATAGCCGCTGTCTATGAAAAAGCCGGCCGCATCCAAAAAAAGCGCAAACGGGCCCGAAAGCAGGCATTGCTGTGGCTGGGCTCGATCATCCTTGCGCCGGCCTGTGTTGCCGCGCGGGAGGATATGTTCCTGCTCTGCCTTTTTTCCGCCCTTTTGCTGTCGCTCTTAAGCGGCCTGGAGTGGATGCGCCTGCGTACCGAATAAACAAGGGAGAAGAGCATGGGTATCAGCATCAGTCATTTGACAAAACAGTTTGGCACAAAGATGGCATTGAACGATTTCACATTGACCATTGACAACGGCATGTTTGGTCTTCTGGGCCCTAACGGCGCGGGAAAAAGTACCCTGATGCGCATGCTATGCACGCTGCTTGCGCCAAGCGGCGGCAGCGCCGTGCTCAATGGCGTTCCGCTTACGCAAAAAAGGGAGATCCGCCGCATGATCGGCTATCTGCCCCAGGATTTTTCCTTCTATCCCCACTTTTCAGTCTATGAGACGCTGGATTATCTGGGGCTTTTATCCGGCATGAAGGATACAAAAACCCGCTCCCGCCGCATCGGGGAAATGCTTGAGATCACAAACCTATCAGGCAGCCGGAAAGCAAAGGTGAGGCAATTGTCCGGCGGCATGCGAAGGCGGCTTGGCATCGCACAGGTGCTGCTGCACGATCCCAAAATCGTCATCGTGGATGAGCCCACCGCCGGGCTGGATCCGGAGGAGCGCATCCGCTTCCGGAACCTGCTGGCCTCCCTCTCCGGCGGAAAAACAGTGCTGTTCTCCACCCATATTTCGGAGGATATATTGCATACCTGCCCGAACGTGGCCGTGCTGAACAAGGGCCGGCTTCTCTATACAGGCGGAATCAGAGAACTGACGCAGCGGGCACAGGGCAAGGTTTGGCAGGTACGGATAGACGCAACGCAGATGGCTTCCTTGAGCGCAAGCCATTCGGTCATCGCAACGGTGCCTAAGGAGGGCGGGTATGATGTCCGCCTTCTGGCGGACCGGATGCCGTTTCCTGGCGCCGTGCCGGCGCCGCCCGGCCTGGAAGACGGCTACATGCTGCTTGTCAAAGGGGGTGAAGCCTGTGCGGCTGATATGGTTTGAAGCGCACAAATGGCTGAAAAACCCGGTGTTTTACGCCGCGCTGTGCATCATCGTGCTCTTTGCGGGGTCGCAGCTTGGTGAAGGCGGCTTTGCAAACGACATGTTCCGCTGGCCGGAACCGCCGCCGCCCGGCCTTGCCGCCACACCGGCAGACCCTGCCCCCTACGGCTGGAGGAAGGACCAATCCCAGGAAGCCCGGATGCAGGGCATGATCAAAGCGCTTTACTTGGCGGCCTTGGAAAATCCGGTGATCATGCCCGCGCTTGGCGGATTCATCAATCGGCAGGTCAAGCTTTCCCCTGCGCAGGTATCCCTGGTGCGTGAAGCGTTTGCGGACATCACGGGCAAATCGGCAGACGATATAGGCAGCTATCATGACAACATGCCCGCCGCTCTTTCCGGCAGCGAGTTCTGGGCCCGGCTTCAAAAGCTGAACGACGCGCTGGGCGGTGCGTATTTTGCGCAAGGCATAAGCAGCGGGGAATATGTACCCCGCACCTATGAAGAAGCTTTGGCGGATTATCAGGCCCTGGTCCGCGATGACCATGTGACCCGGGCCTATGCACGCTATTTCAGCGACTATATGGGCATCGCGCTTTCGCTGTTCCCCGCGTTCCTGGCCGCGTTCATGATGGGTAAGGACAGGCGCAGCGGCGCGGAGCCGCTGATTGATACGCGGCCGGTACGGGGCGTAACATATGTCGCGGTAAAATATCTGGGCCTTATGCTTCCCCTGGCCGTGTTCGTAATACTCGCCGGGTGCATCCCGACGATTGGAGCCATCGCCCTGCGCGTATCCGGTCATAATGCGGATGTGCTGGCTTACCTTTGGCATTGCCTTGCGTGGCTTATACCCACCGTGCTATCCGTCTCCGCGCTTTCGCTGTTCATTTCCATCGTTTCAGGCAGCGGCATTGCGGCGCTTCCCGTCGCGGTGATCTGGTGGGCCGTATCCGTGGGCTCGGGCTTTCATGGCCCATACCCCCTGTATGTGGCGGCCATCCGCTTTAATTCCATTGGGCGGATGACATCCATATGGGCAGGCCAGATCACCGCAAACCGCTTGCTTCTGCTGGCATCCTCCGCGCTGCTGGTATTGCTTGGCGGGCTGGTTTATGAGTATAAGCGCGCAAGGGGCGGCGGGTATGTGTAAATACAGTATGAAGCTGCTGCCCCTATACAGCATCGCCCTGGGCCTGGTGCTGACGGCGCTGCTGCCCGCCATCGTAAGCTTTCGCTTTCTTGGCTTCCAGGAGGTGGCGGTCATCGGGGAGAGCTTTTTGCCCATGACCGGTATCCTGCTGATCACGCCGCTGGCCTTTTGCGAGGGCCCTCCCGGGCGTCAGGAAACGCTGGCCGTGCGCCCCACCCCCTATTGGAAAGGTTTTCTCACGCGGCTCGTGATGATGGCCGCCGTTTCAGCGCTCTTTACTGCCGCGTTTGTTCTGATGGCGCGGATGCAGGCGAACGCCTTCGATGCGGGCGCCATGTGGTTTGGCCTGTATGCAACGGTGCTCCTCCTGGGCAGCCTGGGGCTTACGGTTGGGCATATCACACGCAGCCAGCCTGCGGCCTACATGATCCCCGCGGGGATCTATATCCTGGAATACTTCACACACGGCAAATATACGGGGCGGTTCTTTCTGCTCAGCCTGATGGACGGTGCGCTCCGCCCGGAAAAAACCGCGCTCTTCCTGGCCGCCTGCACGCTGCTTGCATGGAATGTATTCCTGTCGGTCCGTCAGGTAGACCTGCATCCCCTCCCGGCCAGGCCGGGCGGTTATACATAAGCTTTGCTACGCCTTCTTTTTGAACTGATGTTTGCAGCGGCCGCAGGTGACCGAGACCTCCCCCACACCATGGGGCAGGCGCAGCCAGCTATGGCATGCAGGGCATTTGAAATATTTGTATTCCTTGCGGTTTTGGCGCCTTACCGCCGCCTGGCTCCATCTGGTCTTCAACCCGTTCAGCCGGCTTACATAGCGCTGGTTCTCAGCCCGGCGCTTTTCAATGTTTTTTGAAAACATCCGGTATATCACAAAAACATAGGCAGCCAGCCCCAAATAGGCAAGCAACGGTATATCCGCAAGGCTTCCGAGGATATACAGCGCAAATCCGCCCCACAAAAGCACCTTGGAAAGCTCATCCCCGCCATAGCGCCCATTCATAAAGGACCGGACAGTCTGTTTCACCTTTTCCAAAAATGGCATGATCGGTTCAACCCTCCCTATTTGCTGCTCAATACCCCATCACGCAGGGGCAAAAGCGCATACCATTGCAAAAGCAGTTGCACAGGATATTGGCCGCGCACAGCGTAAGGCAGGGATTGCGGCAAAGCTGCCCCGGAAAGCCATACTGCCGCCCTGTCTGCCGGTAGCTGAACCCGCCGGCCTGAAGGCGGGAAAGCCAGTTTTGATACTCCGCGTTGCCGGGCTCCATATGTACCGCGGCGCGGGCGTCATTCATGGCCGCAATCCGGTTTCCCAGCCCCAGGTTGGCACAGGAGCTCCAATAATACCAGGCGGCGGTGCGGTTGTTCATTTCACCCAGCAGGAAGAGCGCATCCTGATACCGCCTTTCCTCCACTGCCTGCTTAACCCTTGCAAACCTTGGATCATCGGCATCGCCATAGCTTTCCTGCCCGCCATAGCCGCTCCGCTGCGTAAATCCTCCGCCAAACATTTCCCAAAAATCATTGAAATCAAAATCGCCGTATCCGCCGTAGCCCTGCTGCCGCCCCTGACCCGCGTTCCCAAAGGGGCTGCCGCCCGCATACGGGGGGGACTGGCCGCCGTACCCAAAATCCTGCTGCCCTCCGCCCCCTCTCTTTTGCTTGATGAGCAGCGTGTAGGCTTCATTGATTTCCTTCATTTTTGCCTCAGCCGCGGGAGAGCCGCCGTTGAGGTCGGGATGGTATATTTTGGCCAGCTTCCTGTAAGCCGCCTTGATCTCTTCCTCGGAGGCGCTATGGCTTACGTTCAGCACCTCATAGGGATCACGGTTCATGCATTCGTCCCCGTTTCCTGTAGTTTATCCTTTGATTTGCGCTTGTTTTTCCGCTGGATTTGTTCATAGCGCATCCATATGCCAGAATACAGGATATTGCGCAAAATATCCACATCCTTTTCCAGCGGCAAAATTTCAAAAGCCTCGGTACATTCCGCAATCAGCATGGAAAGGCTGTCCTTCAGGGTCAATTCATACTGATCCCCGCCCTTCATTTCGATCAGCGGGTTAAAGCGCTTCTTTCCAAGATCGGCCGGCAGGTCCTCATAAGCATCCATCAGGTAGACAAAGCGCCCGATGGCCCCGCCTATTACCCGCAGCGCACCCGACCAGTAATCCTTGCGCACCGCGTAAATCTCCCCCAGCATATTTGCGGTAAGATTGGCGAGGCGGTCAACATCCACGGTGGATTCCTTTTCCAGTTCGCCGATGCTTACAAGCGTATGGGCGATCATTTGGCATTTTTCAGGATACAGCGCCTTCGCCTTCAGATAAGCGCCTTGCAGCGCCTTGGCCTGCGCAAGCCCCGCAAGGCTTTGGTCATCGGCCCAATTATCCATGCATTTATGATAAGCCAAAAC
>JAEWWY010000085.1 GCA_023458835.1 Bacillota bacterium | reverse complement strand
ACCCAGAGCAGTTCGGTGGGCCTGTTCCAGTCGGTGGTGGGCTTTGCCATCGTGCTGAATGCCAACGGCGTGGTCAGGCGCATCGATCCGGACTATTCATTGTTCTAAGGAAAGGAGGAGGGCGTTATGACGACTATCTTTAGGCGCGGCAACAAGATCAAGCTGGACTGGACAGACCGGACCATACGCGGGTTCACCTACGTGATCGTGACCGTCTTTGCCGTGTGCTGCATCATTCCCTTTTGGCTGATTGTCGCATCCTCCTTCAGCACAGAGGCCGCCATCCGCCGCTCGGGATTCACCCTGTGGCCCTTTGACTTCACCACCTATTCCTACAACCTGATCCTGCGCTCTCCCGACCAGTTGATTGGCGCGTATGTTGTTACCATCGTGCTCACGGCGGTGGGCACGCTCTTTGGCCTGTTTGTGGTTGCAATGACGGGGTACGCCTTGCAGCGCAGAGATTTTTACTTCCGCAACACGATCTCGTTCTACATTTACTTTACCTCGCTGTTTTCGGCAGGCCTGGTGCCCTTCTATTACGTTATCGTGAAGGTTTACGGGCTCCGTGACAACTATCTGGCGGTGCTTTTGCCGCTGCTTATGAACCCATGGCTCATCATTCTCATGAAGAACTATGTCAAATCGATCCCCCATGAGATCACCGAATCGGGCAAGATCGACGGGGCTGGAGATTTTACCATCTTCTACCGCCTGATCGTGCCCTCCATGACGCCCGCGCTGGCTACCATCGGCCTCTTTCTGGCCTTGGGGTACTGGAACGAGTGGTACTTCTCCTCCCTGTTCTTAACGACCAAAGTGGAGTACCGGCCATTGCAGTACCACCTGTACAACATCATCAACAAGGTGGCCTCCCTTCGCAATTCTCTGGCGGGCAACAACATTGACATCCCCGACTTGCCGGCGGAAACGCTGAAAATGGCCACCGCCACCCTGGCCACCGGTCCCATCATCCTTCTATATCCCTTCGTGCAAAAATACTTCGTCGCGGGCCTCACCGTGGGCGCGGTGAAGGGATAACGGCTTTCCTTTGGATTTATGCGCCGCGTGAGGCGGTGCAGGATCATATACAAATTTTATGGGAGGAAATCGTATGAAGAAGCTCGTAGCCCTGTTCCTGGTCGCGATCATGGCGCTGGGCCTGGTCCCCGCCATGGCGGAAACCGCGACAGACTATGCCGCGTGGTTCCCCGGTGTTGACACCAGCGAACACGTTGTGCTGACCTATCTGGTCACCGGCGATATCCCCACCAACAAGACCGAGGAAGTATTGAAGGTTTTCAATGAAAAACTCACCGCGGCCATCAATGCCGAGATCCAGATCCAATGGATCGAGTGGACCGATTGGTCGACCAAGTACAACCTGGCCTTGGCCATGCAGGATGGGTCCATCGACCTCATCGGCACCGCCACCGACTGGCTGGATGCCTGGCCCAACGCCGAGAAGGGCGCCTTTGCCCCCCTGACCGAGGAAATGCTCAAGACCTACGCGCCCAAGACCTGGGCCTCCGTCCCTGCCGAGCATTGGGAAATGTGCAAATTCAACGGCGTGATCTATTTTGCGCCGGAAGACAATTATGCCCAGTGGACCAATCATGGCTGGATGTACCGGGGTGACTGGGCCAAGGAAGCCGGGCTTGAAAACGGTGTCCATAACTGGGAGGATATGGGCAAGTACCTCCAGTACGTCAAGGATAACAAGCCTGATGTGATCCCGTGGGATCCCGCCGGTTCCGGTTCCTCCTACCCGGTGCAGATGATCAACGGCTATCTTGCCAGCAAGACCGACGGCATTGCCATCGAGGGCCTGCCCGTGGGCTTGTTCTTTGGCGAGAGCAAAGAAAACCCCTACACCCTGTCCAAGTTCTACGTAGAAGGCGATGAGCTGGTTGAGTTTGCCAAGCTGATGAAGCAGTGGAACGATGCTGGCTACTGGCGCGAGGATGTGCTCAACTATACCGGCAACACCCGGATAGAAATGGAGGAAGGCCTCACCGCCGCCGACCAGCACCACACCCAAACCTGGATGACTGAGCGCTATAGGATGGCCGAGCTGCATCCCGGCAGCGACCTGGGCTTCTTCTGGTGGGGCGAGGAAAAGGGCAACCTGGTGAGCTTGAACATCACCCACGGCGCCATGGCCATCGCCGCCCAGTCCAAGCATCCCGAGCGCGCGCTGATGGCCTATGATCTCATCCGCAATGACGAGGCCCTCTACCGCCTGATCAACTACGGCATCGAAGGCCAGCAGTACATCATCGACGAAAACGGCTTCATGGCCCGTCCCGAGACCTTCAAGGAGCAGCGGGTGGATGGCGTCGATTTCAACTACTGGTGGGGCCGCAACGATGGCTTGGGCCTGCGCAGCGCGCTGGTGGACTGGCCCGTCTATGATGCGCTGATGGCCGAGTATGACAAGGTCGCCATCACCTATCCCTACGGCAAAGTGGTGTTCAACCGCGATCCCATCCAGACGGAGCTGGATAACCTGTCCAACGTATACAATACCTATGCGCCGCAGATCGCCTTTGGAAAGGCCGAAGATCCTGTGATCTACGTGGCGGAATTCCGTCAGGCTTTGAAGGATGCCGGCATTGAGAAGGTCATGGCTGAAATCGAAGCGCAACTGGCTGCGGTGTACGCGAAGTAAATCCGTTGATCCTCACGCGGAGGGCTCGCAACGCGTTTGTGAGCCCTCCGTTTTCGAAAGGAGCGCCTCCGATGCGTACCACCCTTTCCCTGAACCTTGACTGGCGGTTCCGCCTGGGCGAAAGCGGGAAAGCCTCCTATATGGGCTACGATGACAGCGCCTGGGAAACCGTCACCTTACCCCACGACTGGGCGGTGACACAACCCTTTGATGAAAGCTGCTCCAGCGGCACGGGATACCTGCCCGGGGGCGTGGGCTGGTACCGCAAACGCTTTGAGCTGCCGGAATTACACGGCAGGCATGTCTTTCTCACCTTTGGCGGCGTGTACAAGCATGCCCGGGTGTGGGTCAATTCCAATTACCTTGGCATGCGCGCCTATGGATACAGCACCTTTACTTACGATATTACGGAATTTGTGCAGCCGGGCCGCAACGTGGTCTGCGTGCGCTGTGAACATAATGACCTGGCCGATTCCCGCTGGTTTACCGGCAACGGCATCTATCGCGATGTGACATTGACCATAACATCGCCTGCGCATTTTGTGACCGACGGTGTGTTTGTGCATACGGTCTGCGCCACGAAAGAGGAAGCGATTTTGTCCGTGTCGGCGGAGTTGGCAGGGGGCGGCGCGGCATTCTTTACGCTGCTTGATGATAAAGGCCGGGCCGTTGCGCAGGGGGATGCCGGCCTCACCGTGAAAAATCCCCGCCTTTGGTCACCGGAAGCACCTTATTTGTATACGCTTGCGGGCACGGTGAAAAGGGATGGCGAAACCGCCGATGAAATAAGGATTCCTGTGGGCATCCGCACGTTCCGCTTTGATCCCGGCAAGGGGTTTTTTCTCAACGATGTGCCTACAAAACTTCTGGGCGTGTGCATCCACCATGACGCCGGCGTATTAGGCGCAGCCGTGCCCAAGGCCGTGTGGGCACGCCGGCTTTTAAAGCTGAAGGAAGTGGGTGTGAATGCCATCCGCTTCAGCCATAACCCGCCGTCTCCCGATCTGTTGGACCTGTGCGACGAAATGGGCTTTCTGGCCATGGACGAGGCGTTTGACGAATGGGAGGGCTGCAAGAACAAGTGGTGGCAGGGCCACAACGTGTATCCCCCCAAGCATTATGGCTATTCCGACGATTATCCCCAGTGGCACGAAAAGGGCCTTGCCGACCTGATCAGGCGTGACCGCAACCATCCCAGCATCATTCTGTGGAGCATCGGCAACGAGATCGACTATCCCAACGATCCTTACGTACATCCCCTGTTTGCTTTGGTGACGGGGAACAACGATGCCAATAAGCCTGAACAGGAGCGCATTTATGACCCCAACAAGCCCAATGCTGAGAGGCTTACGACGATAGCCCGGGAGCTTGTCTCTATTGTCAGGCGCCATGATACAACCCGCCCGGTGACCAGTGCGCTGGCGCTGCCGGAGCTGAGCAACCTCACCGGCTACGCTCAGGTCCTGGATGTGGTGGGGTATAACTATAAGGAGCATCTTTACGAAGAAGACCACGCCAAATACCCCGGCCATATCCTTCTGGGCACCGAAAGCAGCCATGACCCGGAGGCCTGGCTTGCTGTAAAGCATAACGATTATATCAGCGGCCAGTTCCTGTGGACGGGGATCGATTATTTGGGTGAGGCCCATGGCTGGCCCATCCGCATCTCCCAGGCGGGGCTTCTGGATACGGCGGGCTTTGAAAAGCCCCGGTTTGCCCACCGGCAGGCGCTGTGGACAGATAAGCTTTGCGCCCATGTGGCGGTAGGCAGGGCGGATGAGCTTTGGCGCAGCAGCTTTGTGTGGACGGGCACGCCAGGCGAAACGATACCTGTGCTTGTGTTTACCAACGGAGATGGTGCGGTACTTTCGCTGAACGGCGCGGTGGTAGGTTCCGCGCAGGTGGATGAAACCTGCATGGCAGCCTTTGACGTTCCCTACACCCCCGGTACGCTGGCCGTTACCTGTACAAGGGGGACGGAAACGTCTTCCGCTTCCTTGACTACACCTGGCGAAGCGGTGAAAATCGAAGCTGTTCCCGGCACAGATACGCTTCCAGCCGATAGGCAGGCCGTATATCAGGTGGAGGTGGCGCTGCGGGACGCCTCCGGTAACCTGGCCGCCACCGGCGACCGAATGATTACCTGCCAGGTGCTGGGAGGCGCGCAGTTCCTTGGCCTGGAAAATGGCAGCCCGACCGATCTAACCAGCTACGCCAGCTTTACCCGCCCAACGTATCACGGCCGCGCCATCGTGTATGTGCGGGCCGGCCGCACGCCGGGGAAGGCGGAGCTGTATCTGAGTGCGCCGGGACTTTGCGATGCGGTGGTTACGCTGAGCATGGAAAAGCATAAATGCACCGATGCATACAAGTGTACAGAGTAAAAGCAAGCTCCGCCTTCTGTCATCCTGAGGAACGGAGTGACGAAGGATCTTGAAGCCCCATAAAAAGTCAAGATCCCTCACTTCGTTCGGGATGACAGTGTACAGAATTGGTCCCGCTTCCCGAGCAATGGTTTTTGCCAATAAAAAACCAGCCTGCCCTCACGGTGCGGCTGGTTTTTATGGATGGATCACGATCAGGCGTTTTTCGCCAGCTCTACGAGCTGGGCGAAGCCCTGGGCGTCGTTGACGGCCAGATCGGCCAGCATCTTGCGGTTGACTTCCACGTTCTTCTTCTTAAGCCCGGAGATAAAGGTGGAATAGCTCATACCGCTAAGCCGCGCGGCGGCATTGATACGGGTGATCCACAGGCGGCGGAAGTCGCGCTTGCGCAGCTTGCGGCCGGTGAAGGCATACCGCAGGGAACGGGCGACCTGTTCACTGGCGGCATGGTATTGCTTGGATTTGGCGCCAAAATAACCTTTGGCCAGCTTCAGCACTTTACGGCGGTTTTTCAGGGAGCTGACAGCCCTTTTGATACGTGCCATGGTTTTTCCTCCTTCAGCCGGGACGGCTTATTTGTACGGCAGCAGAATTTTGATGGTGCGGGCCTCCGCCTTGTTGTCTACGACGCCGGCTGCGCGCAGGTGGCGGGTGCGCTTGGTGGTCTTCAGATGCACCTGATGGTTGGCGTTCTGCTGTTTATGCCGCACGATACCGTTCTTTGTGATGGAGAAACGCTTGGCGGCGCCACGGTGGGTTTTTTGCTTGGGCATGGTGATCCTCCTCTCCAAAGGCTTGTACTAATGAAAAACGTTATTGCACCCGAAGCCGGAAGCATTCCGCGCTTTCGCAGGGATTGGCAGCATACCGTGAAAAGCGCAAAAAATCAGCGGCGGCGGTGCGATAAGGTTTTGAATTAGTGTTACTGCGGATTTGCCGGGGTTGTGGCCTGCCGCGCGCTGGCATTGGCTTTTGCCTTGGCGCTGCGCTCGGCGAAGCTTTCCTTTTCCACCTTGGGCGCAAGGATCATGATCATGTGGCGGCCGTCCAGCAGGGGGCGGCGTTCCACGGTGCAATGTTCCTTGGTGCGCTCGATAAAGTCGGCCATAACCTTCATGCCGATTTCGGAATGGCTGATCTGGCGGCCGCGGAAGCGGATCGACACTTTTACCTTATCCCCTTCCTGCAGGAAGCGAATGGCGTTTTTCGCCTTGGTCTGCACATCGTTTTCTTCAATGGTGGCAGACAGTTGTACCTCCTTCAGGGAGACGATCTTTTGATTTTTGCGAAGCTCGCGTTCGCGTTTGGCCTGCTCAAAGCGATGCTTGTCATAGTCGATAAGCTTGCATACGGGCGGCTGCGCATTGGGAACGATCTTTACCAGATCGAGCTGCGCTTCCCCCGCCAGTTCCATGGCTCTGCGTGTGGGCATAATGCCCAACTGCGCGCCGTTCTGGTCGATCAGGCGTACTTCTTTGTCGCGAATCTCCTCATTGATCATCAGTTCTGTGTCGATGTCCATACACCTCCAGCTTATTTGTCCGGGTAAACCGCCATCCTGATTCAAGCGCACAAAAAGCGGCGGGGAAAACCACCCGCCGCAAAATACATACGATCTTTGCATGTACCCATTGCCATGACCCATACAAAAACATTTCGCAGGGTGAGAAGCGGGCAGCTTCTTCTTTGTGCAGGCATGAGTATAGCATATTTGCCGGAAACCGTCAAGTGATTGGACAAAAAATCGTCTTGCGCATCACGGATCCGCCATGAGCAGCATCGGCTGAATCTGCATGCCCGCCAGGGCGGAGGCCACGGTCTGCGGGATTTTGTCAAAATGGGCCACCAGCGACCGGGGCTTGTTGTAGGGGTCATCCTGGCCAAAGGGCACAAAGTAATGATTGTCCAGGGCCAGGAGCCGGCCGATGTTGGATGCGCTCATGGACAGGCCGTCATTGGTGGATACGGCGCTCACCAGCGGCCGGCCGTTTCGCAAATGCGACTTGGCGCCTAAGAGTGCCGGCGTATCATAAATGCAGTTTGCCAGCTTGCCAAGGCTGTTGCCCGTGGCAGGGGCCAGTACGTACACATCCGTCATTTTCTTGGGGCCCAGGGGTTCCACCTCGTGCAGTGTGGTGAGCGGCTTTTTCCCCGTAATCTCCTCCAGCTTTTGATGGATCTGCGCCGGGGGGAAGAACCGGTTTTCCTCCCGGCCCGCGTTGTAGGACAGGATGGGGATCACGTCATACCCTCTGTCCACCAGTTCCTGCATTTGCTCAAAAACTTTTTCGAAGGTGCAGAACGAGCCCGTCAAGGCGAAGCCTATGCGGGTGCTGTTCACATCAATCACTCCTTGTGTGCGCCTCAAAGTAATCAAAAAGCAGCCGGGCTGCCGTCAGGGGCGCGTACTTGCCGGGGATGCCCCCTTCCCGCCAGGCAGTGATGCCATGGCGTTTGGCCGCTTCCAAATCGATGCCGTAGGGCGCGCTGGCCAGGTCGATGGCCATTGCGTGGGAGGGCAGGGCCGCCATCACGGCCTCTCCCGCCACCATGGCCGGCGCGGTGTTGAACAGGATGTCGGCTTCTCTGGCCGCTATGGGAAGCGCCTGAATGGGTACGGGAACACAGCCCATGTCCGCCGCGGTTTTCAACCCTTCCTCCCGGCGGGCGGCCATGAACACCTTCGCCCCGATCCCTAAAAGCATCCGGGCCAATTCCTTGCCTATGCGGCCCGGGCCGATGATCAGGCACGAGCTTGCGCATAGGGTGTAATCGGCCTTTTGCATGGCGGCATAGATGGCCCCTTCCGCCGATGGCATGGCGTTTTGCTCCTCAAAGGTTGGATCGGAGCCGGGGAGCAGCAAACGCCAGTCCTTCTGGGAGGCGGTATGGGCAAGCTCTTCGTCCAGCGCGCCGGATAGGATAAAGGCGCCTTCCCCGATCAGGGAGGCTGCCTCATGTACCGGTATGGGCCGTTTGCCCGCGGGCGCGGGGATGAACCCATCCCGGCTGGCCCTGGGGAATGGCAGCACCACCGCCTGGGCACGGGTCAGCGCTTTGGGCGCATCGTCGCCTCCATGGCCCCATGTATCGGTTTCATATCCCGCATTTTGAAACAGCTTCGCCAGCAGGCGCAGGCGTTCATCGCCGCCCACCACGCAAACACGCATCCTGTTTTCCTCCCTTACGCATTATGCTTTATCTTATGCCGGGCCGGGGAGGGGGTGCGGAGACCGGAGATGGAAGGCTGGAAAACCAATTGGAAATATGAGGTAGACAAGGAAAGTGAAATGCTATAC
>JAEWWY010000084.1 GCA_023458835.1 Bacillota bacterium | reverse complement strand
GTTTTTTCATCGTACATGTCCTTTTCAAAGGCCCGTATCATCCGCCCGCTGTCCATGACCAGCATGCGGTCGGTGTATTGAAAAAGCACATCCAGGTACGTATCCACCAGCAAAAAGGCAATGCCATCCTGTTTGAGCTTATGGACGGTTTCGAACACCACCTCCATATCCGCCGCGCTTAGAAAGCGCGACAGGTCGTAGAGGATGATGATCCTGGCCCCCGTGGCGCTGGCCTTGATCAGCTCGATTTGAACCCGCTGGGTGATGGTAAGGGATTTTACAGGGGTGGATGGGGAGGCATCCACCGAAAAGGGCTTTAAAAGGATGGCGGCTTGTCTGTTCAGCGTGCGCCGCCGGATATAGAATTTTTTAAAGCGGCTGCGGATCACGAAAATGTTTTCCGCCACGCTCATGTCCTGTATCAGAAAGCTTTTGCCGCCTACGCAGGCCACCCGGCGCCGGCTCAAAACCGTATATTCCTCCGGGTCCACCTGCTGGTCATGGTAATAGATGCGCCCCAGGTCCACCTCCCGGCTGCCGCACAGCACATCCACCACCAGCGACCGCTTGTAGGCGTTGTTGATGATCAGGCCCAGGGTTTCCCCCATGAACAGATACATGCGGAAGCCATCCAGCAGCCGTACGCCGTGGCTGGTGGCAAACACATCCTCCATTCTGAGAATCTCCGTCTTCATGGATGGGCTACTCCTCCATGGGGTGGTGGCGCAGGGGAAGGGTGATCTCCACGTCCGTACCCACATTCGGTTCCGAATAGATGTTCAGGCCATATTGTTCGCCAAACAGAAGCTTCAATCTGTTGTTGACGTTCACCAGCGCGATGCCGCCCTCTTTTTCAGCGGCGCCGTCGATATAGTCAAAGCGCGTTTGGTTCAGCCTGTCGGTCAAACGGGCAAGCGCCTCCCGGTCCATGCCCGCGCCGTTGTCCGATACATGCAGCAGAAGGCGCGATTGGGTGGTCTCCGCCGTGAGGCGGATGAGCCCTTGGCCTATCTTGGCCTCCAGGCCGTGGATCACCGCGTTTTCCACAATGGGCTGCAGCGTAAGCTTGGGTATGCGCAGCGTGAGCAGCTCCTGGTTCTCCTTGTCGTAGGAGAGTATCATCTGCATCCTGTCCCCGTAGCGGTAGCGCTGGATGCGGAAATAGTTCTTGACGTTGTTCAGTTCCTCTTCCACGGTTACCAGCCGGTTCATCTTGCTGATGGTGTACCGAAAGTACGTGGCCAGCGCCTCCGCGATTTCCGCCAGGGGGACCATGTTGCTTGCCAGCGCATCGCCGCGGATGGCCTCCAGGGTGTTGTACAGAAAATGGGGGTTAATTTGATTTTGCAGCGCCAGGTATTCCGCCTGCTTCATGGAATCCCGCAGAGCGGCCTGCCGGTCAAGCAGGCCGCTGACCCTTGCCAGCGCCTGCTGCAAATCCATCGTCAGCGGATACTTCAGGCGGAACAGCTCCTCCACCGTGCGCCCATCGGAAAAGCGCTTGAGCACCGCGGATACCTTCCTATAGGGCGTAAGCACATGGTGAAAGCCCATATACAGCAAAAGGAACAGCGCCGCGCAAAGCACCAAAACCAGCAGCATGGCTGGATGCAAAAGCGACCCTGACGACCCCAATACCCAAAGGAACAGAACGGTCAAAAGGGCCAGCGCGATCACGCATACGCCCAAAAAGACGTATACGCCCCGCCTGGCCAGTGACCATGTTTTTTTCTTTTGCATGGGCTACCTCTGGTTCAGTAGTAAAGCTTCCTATACTCCTGCGGCGTCAGGCCGGTGGCCTTTTTGAACAGCTTCACAAAGTATTTGGCATCGGCATAGCCCACCTTTTCCGCGATATCCTCAATGCGAAGGCGCCCGTCGCAGAGCATCTCCCTGGCTTCCTTCATGCGCAGCCCGCTTACGTATTCCAGAAAATTTTCACCCGTGACTTTTTTGAATACGGTGGAAAAGTAGGCGGGATGGAATCCGGCTACAGCCGCCACCTCTTCCAGGGGGAGGGGCTTATGGTAATTTTCCTGCATGTATTTTTTCGCCAGGCGGATGGGCCGCATCTCCATTTCACTGCGCTCCCTGTTGATGGCGGCCACATGGCCGCACAGCATATCCATCAGGCTGCCGGACGCCTGCGCAAAGGAAACGGCCGCATTCCAGGCAGCCTCGAACTGATTCAGGAATGTTCCCGTTGCTTCCTCGGCTTGTCCACGGCCCGCGAGCCCCAGAAAGTGCAGGTAGATGAGCTCCTTCATGATATCGTGCACATCTGTCATGGGCAGCCCGCCGGCGCTGTCAAGCGCCGCGAGCACCTTTTTAAGCTGGTTCCGGTACCCGTCCTCATCCAGGATTTCCAGGGCAGCCAGCATATTTTTGCGGATCTCCGCATTCAGCGGCGTTTCCTTGTCATAAGGCGGCGGCGCTTGCGGCGCGTACACGATTATCTGCCCCGTGCCGCGGCGCAGCCGCTCCGTGGCCGCCTGGCGGGCCTCCTTCATGGCTGCGGGGAGGTTTATAAGCGTATGGTTTCCACGGCTTAAGCCCACCGTCACCTCCAGGCTGGGGAAAAGCGCCCGCAAAAGCAGGATCTCCTCCATCAAAGAGCGGAAGGTGCTCAACACCTCCTCCCAGGCAACGGCGCCATGATTGAGAACGCACAGCACGCCTTCCGGCGCGGCGCAGGTTAAAAGGACCGGGAAAACAGGGCCCAAATGCTGGCGCAATGCGTTCAGCGCCTTTTCAGCCGCCAGGCTGTGAAGCTTGTCCTCCGGCGCAACGCCGCCTAAGCCGGGCTTTACAATGGCGCAGCCGTAGCCCCCGCCTGCCGGGAGGGAGAGCTGCGCCGCCTCTTTCTCCGGGAAGACATCTTCCCGCAAAAGCCTGAGAACAAAATCCTCCTTCAGCCGTTCGCCCAAATGGAGGGCTTTGAGCCGAAGCGCTTCCGTTTCCTGCTGCTGATTCGTTTCCCGGTCTTTTTTGTCCACCAATTTGCGCAGCGTCAAAACGAATTCCTGCTGATTGACGGGCTTTAAAAGATAGTCCTCCACCCCGTAGCGGATGGCGTTATGGGCATAATCGAAATGGCGGTAACCGCTGATGATGATGCACTGAAGCGCGGGCGCAAGCTCCTTGGCCCTTCGGATGAGCTCAATGCCGTCCATCCCCGGCATGCGTATATCGGTGATCAATAGATCCGGCCGGTGCTTTTCCACCAATTCCAGCGCGGCAAGGCCGTCGTTGGCGATGCCGGCCACATGCAGGCCCAAATCATCCCAATCCGCCAGCTTCAGGATGAGCTGGCATACCTTCATTTCATCGTCGGCGATGATGACGTTGCGCATGCTGCATCTCCGTTTTCCATTCGGTCTGTCTTTTGCTGGGATCAATGTAGCGGATTTCCATCCCTTTGTCAAGCGAAGCAGGGATGGGGCGAAAAGTTGGGGTGAATTTCGCATTGCGGGAAACGGTTTTGCCTGTTACAATACAAGAAATGCGTTTTGATATAATAAGGAAAGGAATGCAAGCAACATGCAAAGGCGGACGCTGAGCACGGAAATGCTGCTGTTCTTCATCCTGATCACGGCGGCGGCGCTGGGAAACGGCCTGAGCGATTCCATTTATTCGAACTATTTTAAAGAGGTGTATCAGGTCACCACCACCCAGCGCGGGTTTATAGAAATCCCCAGGGAGCTGCCGGGAATGCTCTGCGCGGTGGTAATCGCCTCCCTGTCCATGCTGGGGGATCTCAAAGCCAGCCTGATCGCCCAGGTGCTGGCCTGCGCCGGCCTGACAGCGCTGGGGATATTCACGCCCTCCTATTTCGGGATGCTTGCTTTCCTGTTCATCAACTCCATGGGCATGCACATGTTTATGCCCTTGCAGGATTCCATCGGCATGGCCCTGGCGGAGCCCAATCAGGTGGGGCGGCGCATGGGCCAGTACGCCAGCGCGAAAACGGCGGTGGGCCTCGTGGCTGGACTGATCGTATTCTTCGGCTTCAGAAGCGGGACATTTTCCTTTTCCACGCCCATCAAGGGCATATTCCTGCTGGGATCCGCCGCCTTTTTGATTGCGATCGCCGCATCCCTGCTGCTGATCCGCCGGGTGGGGCCGCAGCCGCCCGCCGCCAGAAGGTTCAAGCTGCTTTTCCGCAAGGAATACCGGTTCTACTATATTCTGGCCATACTCCACGGCGTGCAGAAGCAGATCGCCTATGTGTTCGGCTCGTGGATCATTGTCAACATCCTGCTCAAGGGCACGGATGTCATGTCTCTGCTGCTGATCGCCGGCAGCTTTCTGGGCATCTTTTTCATGCGCATGGTCGGACACTGGATGGATAAGTTCGGCGTCCGGCGCATGATGTATACGGAGGCCCTCGCCTTCATCCTGATCTATACGCTGTACGGGCTCATGGTATGGGGGATCACAAGCCGCGTGCTGCCGGAGAATAGCTGGCCGGTGATGGTGGTCTATGGCCTTTTCGTGCTGGACCGGCTTTCCATGCAGCTTGGCATCGTCAAATCCATGTATCTGCGTTCCATCGCGGTAAGCGATGAGGAGGTTACGGCCACCTTGTCCACCGGTATCAGCCTGGACCATATCGTATCCATTGCGGCGGCACAGGTAAGCGCCTTCATTTGGGTCGAATGGGGGCCTCAATGGGTATTCTTCATCGCGGCATTCCTGTCGCTGGGCAACCTGCTTGTGGCATGGCGGCTGCCAGCCGGCAGGAAAGCGGCCTGCCGGGCGGTTGAACCGGCCCCCGGCGCAGTAGAGGCGTAAAGTTTGTAAAAACCCTTGCCCCCGGTTTGCCCCTGTGGTACAATACTCCCAATGAAATAGACACAATGTCTTTAACTCGGTACATTGATGCCGGCAAGATGTTGAGCAAGTCTTGAGCCTACAGCCCAAAGACATTCAGCTTGCCTGCGACTTTAACGCGGACAAGCTTTTTTGATGAGCAAAGGAGGCGCGCCATGCGGCTGAAAGCGCAAATTGCCGATGAGATGAAGATACACCGCACGCTTTCCCGGATGTCCCACCAGGTGATCGAGCACCACCGGGACCTTGAAAGCGTGTGCCTGGTAGGCATCAAGACCCGGGGCATCCCCCTGGCGCAGAGGATCGCCAAAAACATTGCATTATTCGAAGGGATCGAGATCCCCGTCGGTGAGCTGGATATCACCCTGTACCGGGATGACCTGTCCGTATCCAGCGAGCAGCCGGTGCTGAACGAAACCCGCATCCCCTTTCCCGTGGCCCATAAGCATATCATCCTGGTAGACGACGTGATCTTCACCGGGCGCACCGCAAGGGCGGCCATGGACGCGGTCATGGCCCTTGGCCGGCCGGCCGGCATCCAGTTGGCGGTATTGGTGGACAGGGGCCACCGGGAGCTGCCCATCCGGGCGGATTACGTGGGCCTGAACATGCCCACCTCCCGCAGCGAGGTGGTGGCTGTGCGCCTGATGGAAACCGACGGCGAGAATACCATTCAATTGTACGAGTTAACGCCGGATGACGGCGTCTCGAAATAAAAAGGAGGAATCTTCATGACGTCCAACGCTCCCCACATTGGATACCTGCCGGACGAGAGGCCGCCGGTTTGGAAGCTGTTTCTCTATGCTCTCCAGCAGGTCGTCGTCATGTTCCCCGCCACGATTGCTGTTGCACTCATTACCGGTTTTCATGTATCCACCACCATCTTCGCCAGCGGCCTGGCCACCATCTGCTTCATTCTTATCACCGGGAGGAAGCTGCCGCTGTACTACGGCTCCAGCTTTTCCTACCTGTCTGCCATCATGGGCCTGATGGCTGCCCAGGCGGCAGCCGGCAAGCCCCTCAATGACCAGATCGCGGTAGCGCAGTTTGGTATCATCATGTCCGGCCTTGTATCCATCGCAGCCGGCTTCCTGGTAAAGGCTGTTGGCAAGGATGTCATCGACAGGATCCTTCCCGCCTCCGTTACCGGCCCCATTGCTATGGCCATCGGCTTGACGCTGGCTGCCGTAGCCCTTGGCGATGCCGCCAGTGCTCCCGCCGGTGTGGCTGAAGGCGCTGCCGCCGCGGCTTCCAACCTGGCCTGGGTCATCTCCCTGACAACACTGCTCTCCACCATCCTTTGCTCTGTTTACCTGAAGGGCTTCTGGAGCCAGCTCCCGCTGCTTCTCGGGCCTCTGACGGGCTGCCTGGTGGCCTTTATTGCGGGCCAGCTCTCCGGTATCAATTTCTTCCAAGTGCTTACGGGCACTTCCACCAGCCTGTTCGCTCTGCCTGAGTTCACGCTGCCCATCCCCTCCTGGGCGGCAGTTGCGGCCATCATGCCCATTGCCATCGCTACCATTCCCGAATCCACCGCCCACGTGTATCAGCTGGATATCTACGTCAACGACCTGTCCCGCAAAAAGGGCGGCAAGCATTATGACATCGCCGATAAGCTGGGCCTGAACCTGATCGGCGACGGTATCGGCGATATGGTATCCGCTTTTATCGGCGGCCCCGCCGGCACCAACTATGGCGAAAACATCAGCGCCATGGCCATCACCAAGGTATTCTCCACCGCCGTGCTCCTGGCTGCTGCGGTAGTTGCCATGGTCGTTTCCTGCTTCACTCCCCTCATCAACGCCATTTATGCCATTCCCAAGGCAGTTATCGGCGGCCTGGAAATCTACCTGTTCGGCGCCATCGCGGCCCAGGGCGTGGCCATCATGATGGATAAGAAGGTGGACATGTTCAGCGCCAAGAACATTGCCGTCATTGCCACCATCATGGTGATCGGCGTAGGCGGCCAGTACCAGTTCGGCGGCAGCATCCCCTTCTTCGGTATCCAGGTGCCCTGCATCGCCGCCGCGGCCATCTTCGGCATTCTGCTGAACCTGCTGCTGAGCATCGGCGAAAAAAAGAACAAGAACGCCTAATCGAGTGAACAAAACCGGGCGGCTCCTTTACAGGAACCGCCCGGCTTTTTTTACCCTATAAACGGGATTCCAAAGGGATGGTATCCCTTTGGCGGGGATCCAGGGGGCAGAGCCCCCTGGTCAGACGAAGTCGGCGCGCATGGGGGTGAACACATCCACCAGAATGCCTTCTTCCAGGCAGACGGTGCCGTGGGGGACGTTGGAAGGAAAAGCGATGGTATCGCCTTCCTGGACGGTTGCATCCTCCCCGTCGATGGTGAAGCGGAAGCTTCCGCTTTTTACATAGGTGCTTTGTACGTGGGGGTGGGCATGCACGGCGCCTACGCCGCCTTTTTCGAAGCGGACCTCCACGATCATGATCTCGGGGGTATAAGCCAGAACCTTGCGGCTGACGCCGCCGCCCAAGTCCGTTAACGGGATTTGCCCATTGTGTACGACGGTTGCCTTCAAGCAGGACCCTCCTTTTGTATCATCAGAACCAATCGGTGAGGTATAGCTGCACCTTGCCATCCATATCGCTGGCGTACAAAACGGCGTCATCCTCCCAACTGACGGTGGGGTGGCAATGGCTTTTTTGGCCGTACCAGCTTGTTGAGTGGCGGCAGAGCTTTGTAATGCGGGGACCGTCCTTTGTAAGCTCGATGCGCACCAGGTCGTCCACATCATCGCCCACCAGGATGCCGGGATCGCTGCCGCAATGGTAATGGTTGCAGTAATAAGGCAGCGGCGTCTTTGCAAGCAGCGCGCCCGTTTTGTCCGCCAGGCCCACATAGGGGATGAATCCGCTTTCGATGGGCTCTTTGGCTACGGCCTGGGTACGGTGGCTGGTGATGGTGCCGTCATGGCCCGGGCCTCGGTTGTCAAAGAAAACATGGCCATCCCTCGTCCAGAATTCATGGCCTACGCTGTCTTCCTTATTCTGCCGAAAGCACGGGAATACCTCCAAGGTATCGGTATCCACCATAAATATCCGCTGCATGACCAGATGCCAGGGGCCTTCGTGGCAGTACATGCACAGGTTTTTGTCCGTGGGGGAAAATTGCAGGTGCCCCGCCTCGCAGGTATCCCGGACGCCGGTATACGGCTCACCGGCCCTGCCGTTTACAAGCGGTACGAATACGATGCGGGAGCGCTTGACCCTGTACATCTTTTCCTCAAACCCGGCGTAATTGATGCCGTGCTCCACCTTGACATCCTCGTTCATGAGGATGCCCGCCAGCGTGTGGTCGCAGTTCAGGGAAAGCCGCCCCGGCCTGAATTCTTCGGGGAAGGTGTACAGCACCTGCTTTTCCCCGGTCACAAGGGAGTGCAGAACCACGTCCCGGCCATGGTTATACAGGATCACGGTGCTTTCCGGGTCCTTGGTAAGCTGGGTTATCCCCTGATCCGTATAGGCTGTGACGCGGGTGATGATCCCTGTTTCCCGGTTCACGGTGATCACGTTGTCGATCCCGGGCGTATCCCGGTCGGAGGTGAAAAAGATTTCCCGGCCGCCCCTGGTAAAGGCGTTCTCCGTAAAGTACAGGTGCACGCTGTCACAATCCCGGCTATTGGTAAGCTGGGTGATCTTCCGTCCCGTCAGGGGATCTGAAAACACCCGCATTTCGGATGGATAGGTTTGAGGGAGCATATGGCTTCTCCTTTTTTGTGGAAGAGTTCAGCCCTTGACAGAACCCAGCAGCACGCCCTTGGCAAAATGCTTTTGCAAAAAGGGATATATGCAAATGATGGGTACGGTGCTGACTACGATGGTGGCATACTTCACCGCGTCGGTGGCGGCCCACACCACGTCCTGCTCGGACATGTTGTCATTGCCCATGCCGCCCAGGGAGAGGATGATGATCTGCCTCAGCCATACGGTGATGGGCCACATCTTGCTGTCATCCAGGTAGATCATGGGCCGCAAATAATTGTTCCAATGCCCCACCGCGTAAAACAGCGAAAAGGTGGCCAGGGAGGCCTTGCTCATGGGCAGCACGATGCGCACGAAGGATTGCAGCTCGTTGCAGCCGTCGATTCGGGCGCTTTCCTCAATGCTTTCGGGAATATTCTGAAAGAAGTTTTTCATTACGATCAGATTATAGCTGGAGATGGCTACCGGGAGCCAGATGGCCCAGAAGGTATTCTTCAGGCGAAGCTGGTTGGCGATCACGATAAAATCGGGAATAAGGCCCGCGTGGAAGAGCAGGAAGAAGATCACGATGCCCATCAGCCACTTGCGGCCCGGCAGATCCCTCTTGCTCAGGGTATAAGCGGCGGTGGAGGTCATGGCGATATTGATCAGCGTGCCAATGATGGTGATGGTGAAGCTGTTCCCCAGGGAGGAGAGGGTTTTCCCCGACCGGAAGATCATGTGGTATGCTTCCAGGGAAAAGGCGGCAAAACGGCCATAGGCCATGCCGGTGGCGGAAAAGGAACCAACCACGCAATAGACAAGGGGGGCAACCATCAAAAGCGCAAACAGGCCCAGCAATACATGATTGAGGATATCGAATACCCGCCCGGCGGTGGTCTGGTTGCGGGACGTCATATTGCTTGCCATCAGTACATGCCCTCCTCGCCCAAGGCTTTGGCCAGCCGGTTGGTGCCCAGCACCAGTACAAGGCTCACCACCGAGCGGAACAGGCCCACGGCGGTGCTGTAGCTGAAGGAGCTGACCCCCGGGGGCACCTTGTTGCCCAGGATGCCCACGTCATAGATATATGTGTCAAACACCATGCCCACTTCCCGGTTCAGGCTGTTGAGCATCAGGTAGATCTGATCAAAGCCCGTGTCCAGGAAGGAGCCCATGCGCAGTATCAGCAAAATCACAATGGTGGATTTGATGGAAGGCAGCGTGATGTTCCACAATTGGCGGAACCTGCCCGCGCCGTCGATAACGGCGGCCTCGTACAATTGTTCGTCCACGCCGGAAAGCGCCGCCAGGTAGATGATGGTGCCCCAGCCGGCTTCCTTCCAGATGAGTTCAATAATATAGATGGGGCGGAACCATTCATGCCCGTACAGGAAGGGGATCTGCTGCATACTGTTTTGCTGCAGCAGGGAGTTGATAAGGCCCCTGGGGGCCGGTCCGAGAAGGAGCAGCATCAGGCTGGCAATAACCGCCCAGCTCAAAAAATGGGGCAGGTACACCAGCGATTGCAGCGTGCGCTTGTAGGGGAAATGGCGTATCTCATTGAGCAGGAGCGAAAGAACCAGCGGAATGGGAAAATACAGGATGATGTTCCATACCGCCAGCGTCATGGTATTGCGCAGCAGCATCCAAAAGTCCTTATGGGCAAAAAACGTGGCAAAGTTCTTGTACCAGGGATCGGCTGCCGGGCTGGCCACGCCCTGCACCTCCAAAGCGGGGATATAGCGCAAAAAAATGATCCTCAGCCCCAGCATGGGCAGGAATTTGAACAGAATGTAATAGGCCAGGGTCGGGACCAGCATGATGTACAGCCACTTATAGCGCATCAGCCGCCGGAAAAGCTTTGTTCCGGCACTCATCCTTGGCCCTGCGGTTTGAAGCATATGCTACATCCTTTCATAAAAAAGGGATGGCATGAAGCCGGCTCCATGCCATCCCGGCTTGAATCGCTTTACTTGGCGTTGACAGCCGCGATCAGATCGTTGCCGCCCTGCTCCATCCACTCCTGCACGGCTTTTTCAAAGCCGGCCGCATCGATTTGACCCATGATGTACTGTACACGGGCATCGG